>NZ_JBTVWW010000004.1:0-186991 GCF_054819825.1 Desulfocurvus sp. DL1XJH-121 | reverse complement strand
CGAAAGCTCGTCGTCCCGGCGACCACGCTCTGGAGCGGGCTTTTCGCCCAAGGGGCCACGGTCTGCCGGGACGGCCGGGGAGAAGGAAAGCCTCCTTCCCCCCGGCCCCTTTGGCGCCTGGTTCAAAAGCGCCCGCTTTTGAACCGGCTGTTCCACCAGACGAATCCGAAAACCATTTCCCTCGCGCCCCGAATCCTCCCCATACAAACGAAAAGGCGGGTCTGCGGGCCCGCCTTTTCGTTTGTATGGCCGGTCGCCACCTAAACCTTGCGCCACACTCGATTGGCGCACCAGACCCCTCCCAGCACCAACACTCCCCCCACCGCCAGCGACACGTCCACACCCTCGCCCAAAAAGCCCCAGGCCATGGCCACCGCCGAAACAGGCACGAAATTGATGAACACTCCGGCCTGCGACGGCCCCAGGGCCTGCACGCCCTCGTAGAACCAGGTGAACCCCAGCACCGTACCCGCCACGCCCAGATAGACCAGGGACCACCAAGCCGCTCCGGAAATGCCGGGCAGCGCATGCCCCAGGCCCTCGTGCAGGGCCGGAACGGCCAGCATGGCGTCCCCGGCCACGCAGGACAGGGTCACGGCCGCCAGGGGCGAAAGCCCGCCCATGACCGCCTTGCCCAGCAGGGAATAGGCCACCCAGCAACCCACGCAGCCCAGGATCCAGGCGTCCCCGGCGGACACGCCCCCGGTCAGCAGGTTCCCGGGCGCACCCCGGGAGATGACCCACACGGCCCCGGACACGGACATCAGGATGCCCAGGATCTTGCCCGGCCCCAGGGGCTCGCGGAAGATCAATGCCGCGAACAGGGCGATGGCGATGGGGTTGCAGGCGATGATCACCGAGGACCGCCCGGCCGGAGCCAGGGCCAGGCCGGAGAAAAAGCACAGGTTGTAGCCGAAGACCCCGGTCAGGCCCAGGAGCAGCACCCCCAGGGTCAGACGCGGGGTCAGGCGCGGCAGGCCCTCGGCGCGCAGCATCAGCGCCACCAGAAAGACCGAGGCGATGGCGAAGCGGATGAAGGCGGCGGAATAGGGGCCGAGTTCCGCGGCGGCCATGTGGCCGGCCACGAAGGTGCCGCCCCAGGCCAGGGCCGCGCCCAGGAGTTTTGCGTACACGAGCATGGCCCATGCCCTGCCCCTGGCCCCGGGAGAAGTCAAGGCTGGCCCCGGGCCCGATTCCCCTCAACCAAGCCCCCCCCTGCTCCCCTGAGCACTTTTTGTCATCCTCTTTATTGACAATGAAATTCATTTTCATTAGAACCGACTCAAACAGCAACGACGCCAAGAGGCGCAAGGAGAGATTCGTATGTGTGCGGCTGTGATCGGCGGAATGGACAGGCTCAAGAGGGACTACATCAATGCGGCCAAGAAACAGGGCATCCGCCTCAAGGTGCTCACGGGCAAGGAGAACCGCATCGGCGAGAAGCTCGGCAGCGCCGACCTGCTGATCCTGTTCACCAACCAGCTGTCCCACTCCGCCCGGCGCGAGGCCCTGGTCCACGCCCGCAAGAACAACATCCAGGTGGAGCTTTCCCACTCCTGCGGCGTGTCCAGCCTCAAGGAATGCCTGAGCCGAGCCTGATCCGGCCGAAGCCTCGACGAACGGGCTCCGATGCTTACCTTTATTGTGCAAACCTTGGAGAATTCGAACATGAAGCCGATGATGAAGCTCAGGCTGCTGTGCAGGGACGGCATGCGCGCCTGCGAGCGGGGCGACCTGGGCAACGCCCTGTTCCAGCTGCACATGGCCCTGCGCCTGACCAAGGGCCTGCAGAGCGATATCCTGGAGGCCAAGGTCCGCAACAACATGGGCCTGGTGCTGATGCTCATGGGCGACGACGTCCGCGCCCTGGGGCACCTGCGCCTGGCCCAGAAGCTCACGGAAAATTTCGCCGGAACCCGGAACAGCCTCTTCCGCAGCGTGACCAGGAACCTGGTCCAGGCCTCCCTGGCCGTGGACCGGACCGCCGGGCTCGCGGTTTCCGAGCCCCTCCGCGGCCCCGAAGGCCCCCGGATGCATTCCACCGACGCGGCCGCCTAGGGGCCGCCCCTCCCCGCGCGCGGCGGGGATTCGTCCCCGCCGCCCCGCTCCCCCCTGTTTATCGCGATATACCCCCCTTTCCGGACTTCACTTTTCATTTGATCAAGGCTATGCAGTGCCCACGCGGTCCCGCCTCGATGCCGCGAGCGAAATGACGTATGCTGCCTTTTCCTTTCCCCGTGGTATAGGAGATCATCATGCAGTTTCCACGTTGCGCCCGCGCCGCCTGCGCGGCCTTCCTGTTCCTCGCCCTCTTGGGCGCCACGCCCGTGGTCGCGGCCACGGTCATCCGCCTGGGCCTGGTGACCACGCCCGGCACGGCCCAGTACGTGTGCGCCGAGAAGTTCCGGGAACTGGTGGCCAAGCGCTCGGGCGGCGAACTTGCCGTCAAGATATTCCACAGCGGCTCTCTGGGCTCCGAGACAGACATCCTGCAACAGGTGCAGATGGGGGCCGTGGACATGGCCATCATCACCCTGGGGCCCCTGGACACCTTCGTGCCCGAGGTCAAGGTGGTCAGCTTCCCGTTCCTGTTCAAGAACCACGCCCAGGCCGACGCCGTGCTGGATGGCCCCGTGGGCCGCGAGGTCCTGGACAGCCTGGAACGGGCCGGATTCAAGGGCCTGTGCTTTTCCGAGAACGGCTTCCGCAACCTGACCAACTCCAAGCGCCCCGTGCGCACGGCCGCCGACGTGCGCGGCCTGAAGATCCGGGTCATGCAGTCCGCCCTGCACCGGGAATTGTGGAAGACCCTGGGCGCCAACCCCACGCCCATGCCCTGGCCCATCTACACGGAGCTGCAGCAGGGCGCCATCGACGGCCAGGAAAACCCCCTGTCCATCCTCTGGACCTACAAGCTGTACGAGGTGCAGAAGCACCTGACCCTCACCGGGCACGTGTATTCGGCCCACGTGGACCTGGCCGGGCTGTCCTGGTGGAAGGCCCTGCCCCAGGCGCGGCGCGAGCTGCTGGCCACGGCCATGCACGACGCGGCCCTGCACCAGCGCGCCTGGAACCGCGAGAACGTGGCCGGATTCCTGGCCAAGCTCAAGGCCGCGGGCATGGAAGTGGAGGAGCACCCGGACCTGGCGTCCTTCAAGGACCGGGCCGAAACCCTGAAGAACATGCCCATGTACACCGAACCCCGCACCAGCGCCCTGCTCGCCAAGATGCTTGCGGCCACCAGCGGCCAATAGCCGCTCCCGGACGCCGGTGCCGACAACACAGGAGTTTTTCGAGATGAAGCGTTCCCTGGGCTCCAAGCCCCTGGCATTCCCCGCCCCGGTGTGGTGCGTGGGCTCCTACGACGCCGACGGCCGGCCCAACGTGATGACCGCCGCCTGGGGCGGCATCTGCTGCTCCAAGCCCGCCTGCCTGGCCGTGTCCATGCGCTCGGCCACCTATTCCCACGGCTGCGTGATGGCCAGGAAGGCCTTCACCGTGTCCGTGGCCGATACGGCCCACGCCAAGGCCGCGGACTACATCGGCATGGTCAGCGGCCGGGACCGCGACAAGTTCGAGGCCACGGGGCTCACCGCCGAGCGCGCCCAGCACGTGGACGCGCCGTTCATCGCCGAGTTCCCCATGGTCATCGAATGCACCCTCAAGGAGGTCGTTGAGCTGGGGCTGCACACCCAGTTCGTGGGCGAGATCGTGGACGTGCGCGTGGAGGAGTCCTGCCTGGACGGAAACGGCAAGCCGGACATGGCCAAGGTGGCCCCCCTGCTCTTCGCGCCCGAGGCCCGGGCCTACTACGGCGTGGGCCAGCCCATGGGATCGGCCTTCGCCCTGGGCAAAGACTTGCTGTAGCCGCAGGGCCCCGCCCCGCGCTCCGGAACCGCCGCCATGCGCCGCATACGTCTCCTGCTGCACTTCGCCAGCCTCGGCCTGAACACGGCCTGCGAGGCGATCCTCGCCCTGTGCGGGGCGGGCATGGCCGTGGTCATCGGGCTGCAGGTCATTTTCCGCTACGCCCTGAACGATTCCCTGTTCTGGTCCGAGGAACTGGGCCGCCTGCTCCTGGTCTGGCTGACGTTCTGCGGCGCGGCCGTGGCCTACCGGCGCGGGGCGCACATCGGGGTGGACGCCCTGGTGGCCCGCCTGTCCGCGAAGGCGGCGCGCTCGGCGCGCATCCTGGCCCAGGCCGTGTGCCTGGCCTTTTTCGCGGCCATGGCCGTGGGCGGCTGGCAGCTCATGGAGCTTCTCGGGTTCCAGACCATGGCCGCCATGGGCTTCTCCAAACAAGTCCCCTTCGTCATGGTCCCGGCGGGGTTCACCGTGCTCTGCGTCCACGCCCTGTCCATGCTCCTGGATGAACTGGCGGGGGAGCGGCCGTGACCGGACTGCTCTTCGTGCTCCTGGCCGGGCTGTTCCTGCTCAACGTGCCCATGGCCGTGGCCATCGGCGCGGCCACCGTGGCGGGCATCGTGCTTTCCGGGGACGCCTCGCTGATGCTCGCGGCCCAGCGCATGTACGCGGGCGCGGACTCCTTCCCGCTCATGGCCGTGCCCCTGTTCATGCTCGCGGGCCAGCTCATGGAGGCCGGGGGCCTGTCCCGGCGCATCGTGGACCTGGCCAACGCCCTGGTGGGCTGGATGCCCGGGGGGCTGGCCGCCGTGTCCATCGTCTCGGCCATGTTCTTCGGCGGCATCTCCGGGTCCGCCGCGGCGGACACCGCCGCCGTGGGCGGCATGCTCGTGCCGGCCATGAAGCGCAGCGGCTACCCCGCGGCCTTCGCCGGGGCCGTGCAGGCCGCCGGAGGCTCCATCGGGGTCATCATCCCGCCCAGCATCCCGATGATCATCTTCGGCTTCCTCACGGGCGCGAGCATCGGCAAGCTCTTCGCCGCCGGGGTGCTGCCCGGCGCGCTCATGGGCCTGTCCCTCATCGTCGTGGCCTCGCTGCTCTCCAAGCGCGGCGGGTTTCAGGCCGGGACCACCCGCTTTTCCCCGCGCGAAGCGCTGGCGGCCCTCAAGGCCTCGGGCTGGGCCCTGGGCGCCCCGGCCCTGGTCCTGGGGGGCATCCTGGGCGGCATCTTCACGGCCACGGAATCCGCGGCCGTGGCCGTGTTCTACGCCCTGTTCTGCGGATTCTGCGTCTACCGCAGGCTGCGCCTGGCCGATCTGCCGCGCATCGTGCTCTCCTCGTCCCTGACCTCGGCGGTGATCATGTTCATCATCGCCCAGGCCACGGCCCTGTCCTGGCTGCTCACGGTGCGCGAGTTCCCCCTGGCCGTGTCCGCCGCCGTCACCGGGCTGACCTCGGACCCCGTGCTCCTGGCGCTCTTGGTGAACCTGATGCTGCTCATCGCGGGCACCTTCATCGAGACCACGGCGGCCCTGATCCTGTTCGTGCCCGTGATCATCCCCATGATGCCCGCCCTGCACATGGACCTCATCCACCTGGGGGCCATGGTTGTGGTCAACTTGTCCATGGGCATGCTCACCCCGCCACTGGGCGTCTGCCTCATCGTGTCCTGCGGCCTGTCCGGCACGCGGCTGGGCGACATCGCCGCGCGCGTGACCCCGTTCCTGCTGGTGCTCTTCCTGGACCTGATGCTGGTGACCTTCTGGCCGCCGCTCACGGGCTGGCTGCCCGGGCTGCTGGCGCCCTGACCCCGGGCACGTTGACAAGTACCGCCCGCGTAAAACACACTGGCGTCAAATATTCGGGGGGGCACACATGAACGAACCGTCCTGGGCCGATCTCTTCCGCCTGTTGTCCGGCATGTCCCGGCTGTTCCAAAGCTGCACCGACGAACAGGAATTCCTGGACGTCTGCGAATGGTACGTGCCGCGCATTTTCCCGGATTTTTCCGGCGCGCTGCACCTGTTCGCCTCGGCGGACTCCGAGGCCCTGTCCCTGGCCTGGGGCGAGGCCGGACCTGCGGCCGAGGCCCCCGGCCGTGAGGAGCGCGCGGCCCTGGTCCCGGGCGCGCCCGTGCTCACGGAGCCGGAGGACGACGGTTGCGCGGCCCTCTCGGTGCCCCTGTTCGCGGCCAAGCAGCCCCTGGGCGTGCTGACCCTGGTCTCGGGCTCCCAAGAGGCCCTCGCGGACGTCCAGGGTCTGGCCCTGGTCACCGCCGAGCAGCTGGCCCTGACCGTGGACAACCTGCGCGTGCGCTCGCGCCTCAGGGATCTGGCCCTGCGCGACGCGCTGACCGGGCTCTTCAACCGCCGCCACTTCGACTCCACCATGAACAAGGAGACCCGGACCGCGGCCGAGTCCGGCGCGCCGCTGTGCGTCGTCATGTTCGACATCGACCACTTCAAGAAGCTCAACGACACCAAGGGCCACGACGCTGGCGACGCAGCGCTGCAGGCCGTGGGGAACTTCCTGGGCTCCCTGGCCGGGCCCGACGCCGTACCCTGCCGCTACGGAGGCGAGGAGTTCTTCTTCGTGCTCCGGAACACGGAATACGAGGCCGCCCTGCGCCTTGCCGAGGACATCCGCCAGGGCATCGCGGCCCTGGAGATCACCCACCAGGGCGTACAGGTCAGCCCCATCCACGTCTCCGTGGGCGTGGCCCGGTTCCCGGACCACGGGGCCACGCCCGAGGCCCTGGCCAAGGCCGCGGACGACTGCCTGTACGCGGCCAAGGAGGGCGGCCGCAACCGGGTGGTGGGCTACGCCAGCCTCAAGCCCGGAGGAGCCCAGGCGTGAACGCGGCCAATCCCCCCATCCTGGACATCAAGGCCCCCCTGGACATCGAGCGCGAATCCTTAAGCATCATCGACTCCGAGGTGCCCGAGCCCCGGCCCTATGCGGGGGACGAGTGGCTGGTGGTGCGGCGCATGATCCACACCAGCGCGGACTTCGAGATGCTCGACCTGGTGCGCTTCTCTCCCGGGGCCGTGGACGCCGGGCGCGCGGCCCTGGCCCGGGGCTGCCGCGTGTTCACGGACACGGAGATGGCCCGCTGCGCCATCCCCCTGCGGCGCATGACCCCGCTTGGCTGCACCGTGGCCTGCCTGATGAACGACCCCGAAGTGGCCGAGCGCGCCAAGGCCCAGGGCGTGACCCGGGCCCGCGCCGCCGTGGACAAGTCCGCGCCGGACATGGCCGGGGGCATCGTGGTCATCGGCAACGCGCCCACCGCGCTGCTCAGGCTGCTGGAGCTGGCGGACCAGGGGCTCGCGGCCCCGGCCCTGGTGGTGGGCATGCCCGTGGGCTTCGTCAACGCCGCCGAGTCCAAGGCCCTGCTCCTGGCCCAGGACCGCCTGCCCTTCGTAACCATCGAGGGCCGCAAGGGCGGCTCGCCCCTGGCGGGCTGCGTGGTCAACGCCCTGGCCGAGATGGTCCTGGCGGAGCGCGCCTGAGCCCTGGTTTTACCAAACAAAAACCCCGCAAGGCGAGCCTCGCGGGGTGCGTCGTCCCGGGGCGTCCAAAACGCCTCCGCCTTCGCCGCTTACGCCGCTTACGCCGCTTACGCCGCTTACGCTAGCGCAGCTTGTCCACCACCGTGCCGATCTGGCGGCCCAGGGGGGTCTGCAGGCGCATCTCGCGCTCCACGTTGGTGATGCCCTTGAGCACCGTGGAATGGCGGCGGTTGAGCTGGGCCCCGATCTGCTTGAGCGGCATGTCCGTGTACTTGCGCGCCAGGTAGAAGGCCGTGTTGCGGGCCATGACGATGTCCCGCTTGCGGGACTTGGAGGCCAGCTGGTCGTTGGAGATGTCGAAGAATTCGCAGATGTGGCGCAGGATCCTGGTGAAGCTCACGGAACCGGAGTCCGTGAGGGTGTAGTTGGAGAGCACGCTCTCCACCATGTCCAGGGTGATGGCGCGGCCCAGCAGCCGGGCCTTGAGCACCAGGCTCTGCAGGCAGCTCTCCAGCTGGCGCACGTCGTCGCGCAGGTTCTCGGCCATCATCTCCGAGACCTCGCGCGGCAGCTGGACCTGGAAATGCTTGGCCTTGGCCTCCAGGATGCCCATGCGGGTCTCCATGCAGGGCCGGTCGATGGTGGCCAGAAAGCCCGCGCAGAGGCGCGAGGCCAGATGGTCGTCCACGTCCTTGAGCTCGCGCGGCAAAAACGAGCTGGACAGGACCACCTTGCAGCCGCGCGATTGCAGGGCCTTCATGGTCTCGAGCAGCTCGTCCTGGGTGTGCTCCTTGCCCTGCAGGAAATGGATGTCCTCCAGGAGCAGCACGTCGAGCTTTTCGCGGAATTTGGCTTTGAAGCGCTCCATCTGGCGCGCCTTGAGGGACATGACCAGCTCCGAGGCGAACTCCTCGGCCGTGAGGTAGGCGATGCGCACGTTGGAGCGGTTGCCGCCCCGGGCCAGATTGCGGCCGATGGCCTGCAGGAGATGGGTCTTGCCCAGGCCGGGCGAGGCGTTGAGGAACAGCTGGTCGAAGTCCATGCCGCCGTTGCACATGCTCTGGGAGGCCACGAAGGCCATCTCGTTGCACGGGCCGACCACGAAATCCTCGAAGCAGAAGCGCCAGGTGCGGGTGTCCAGGCTGCGGGGGGTCATGTCGGGCAGCCCCAGCTGGGTGGGGCGCGCCATGCGCCTGACCCGGCCGCCGCCGTTGTTCGCGCCGCCTTTGTCAGGGTCTGCGGCCTCGTCGTCCCCGGCCTGTTCCGAGGCCGGGCAGGGGCCGCTCTGCATGGCCTTGGGGCGCACGCCGACCTGGATCCTGGGCCGCTTGCCCATGACCTGGGTGGCGGCCTCGGCCACGGAGTCCGCGAGCCTGTCCCGGACCCAGGAGGCTACAAAGGAATTGGGGGCGTAGAGAGTCAATCCGCCATCCACGGCCTCGGCGTCCAGAGGCCTGATCCAGACCTGGTACAGGCCGGGATTCAGCGTTTTTTGGAGTAGGTTTTGGATTTGGGGCCAAGCGTTGAGCATGTCGAGACATCTAGTGCCCCGTTCACCTTTTCGCAACACAGGATATGGGCATGTAGCGGTCAGGTGACAGGAAAACTTCTCCCCACGGATCATGGATTTCAACCACCTGATTTTTAATTAAAAACCTCTAAAGCCCTTATTCGCCGTGGGGACGAGGAAGTACCAAAGGATAAGGCCTTTCAGGGGTCAAGGTTTTTCCGTGGGAATAGTTTTCAACAGGGCTGATTCGAATTTTCTTCTGATTACTAAATTTTTATTCCAAAATCGCTTTTGAACCGTGCATAATGTCAGCTTTTGTGATGAATTTCCCCTTGACTTCCCCGGATGCCTTGCTGCGTATGCCTTGCCGGGGCGCGATTCCGAGCGCTTCGAACGGCCCCCGGCGAAAATTTTTCAGGCCGAATTTTCCTATTCATATCCATCTTGATTATCAGTTTTTTTCATAGAGAAAAAGCTGATTGGCGTGAAACATCCGGGGCGATCGGTGAGAACGTCCAGGGATTCGAGGGCTATTTCCCGTGTTTCAAGCGGGAAACGTCACCTCGGTCCCAGACCGGGGGAAGAAAAGGGGAATATGGCGATTAGCAGCGATTAGCGGTGAATTTATTCGTTACCAAGCAAAGGGTAGTTCTCTTTGCGCAGTTCCTCGGGATAGGGCTCGGGGCTGTAGCGTTCCCAAAGGGTCTTGGAGGCCCCCAGTTCCGTCAGGATGGCCTCCAGGGAGCGCCCCCCGGCCCACCAGCGGTATTCCTCGGGGCAGTCGGCGGGCACCACCAAGTCGCCGTGGTCGTCGATGAAGGGCCTGCTTTCGGGCATGTCCGCGGGAAAATCCGCCATGGCGCGCCTCCTAATCCCCGGCCAGGGCCTTGAACTTCTCGATGTCCTCGGCGAACTGCTCGCGCAGGTCGGAGAACACCGCGGGCATGCGCCGGGCGAATTCGTCCAACAGCGGCAGCATGATCTCCCGGATCTGGGGATGCGCCGGGCCGGAGCAGCGCAGCTTGAACACGTGCCGCCACTCGCGCAGGTTGGCTGTCATCACGATCTCGGTCTTCAAGCTGTTGGGCAGGACGCTTCTGGCCTGCTCGGGGCGCGCCCCGGCCTCGATGAGCTCCATGTACGCGGCTTCGGCATCGGCCATGGCCCGTTCCCAGCGCGCGTATTCCGGGCTGCCCGGCGCCCAGAACAGGGGCCGGATCACGGTGATCTCGCTGCCGAAGCGGTCCCGGGAATAGTTGGCGTAGCGCGTGGACTCCTGGCTGTAGGCGGCCAGGCGGTGGCGCACCAGCTCGTGGGTCACGCCCCGGTCGCAGACGAAGCGCACGGTGACGCTGGCGTGCTCCAGCACGGACTCGTGCCCGCGCCCCACGATCATCTTCACGAACTTGAGCCCCGATTCCGGGGTGATCTTGTCCTCGGACTTGTAGCAGGTGCGCCCTGCGGCCTCGATGTGCGCCACCACGACGTCGCCGTCGGGCATGGACATGATGGAGAAGGAAGGCCTTACGATCTGCATAGGTTCCCTTGCCCGCCGCCGGCGGCGGCGATGAGGTTCAGGTGGGCGTAGGCCCGCGCCGTGGCCATGCGGCCGCGCGGGGTGCGTTTGAGGAACCCGCACTGCATGAGATAGGGCTCGTAGATGTCCTCAATGGTGCGCACTTCCTCGGAGCAGGCCACGGCCAGGGTCTTAACGCCCACGGGCCCGCCGCCGTACTGGTTGATGAGCACCGAGAGGATCTTGCGGTCCATGAAGTCCAGGCCGGACTCGTCCACGTCCATGCGCGCGAGCGCCGCCTCGGCCGCGGCCGCGTCCACGGCCCCGTCGCCCTCCACCAGGGCGAAGTCGCGCACGCGCCTGAGCAGCCGGTTGGCGATGCGCGGGGTGCCGCGCGAGCGCCGCCCGATGACGTCGGCCCCGTTGTCCGTTAGCTCCACGTCCAGGATACGCGCCGCGCGCAGGGCGATGCGCGCCAGGTCCTCGGGGTCGTAGAACTCCAGCCGGGCGATGACCCCGAAACGGTCGCGCAGGGGCGAGGTGAGAAGCCCTATGCGCGTGGTAGCGCCCACCAGGGTGAAGGGCTCCAGGTCCAGCTTCACGGTGCGCGCCCCCGGGCCCTGGCCGATGACCAGGTCCAGCTTGAAGTCCTCCATGGCCGGATAGAGGATCTCCTCCACCGTGGGGGGCATGCGGTGGATCTCGTCCACGAAGAGGATGTCGTTGCGCTCCAGGTTGGTGAGGATGGCGGCCAGGTCGCCGCTGCGCTCCAGCACCGGGCCCGAGGTGCTGACGATGTTCACGCCCATCTCGGCGGCCAGGATCTGGGCCAGGGTGGTCTTGCCCAGGCCCGGGCAGCCGTAGAGCAGGGTGTGGTCCATGGCCTGGCCACGCTCGCGGGCCGCGGACACGAACACGCGCAGATTGGCGCGCAGCTCGTCCTGCCCGATGAAATCGTCCAGTGATCTTGGGCGGATGTGATCGTCCGGCGGGGTCTGGGCCCGGTTCATGAACGCCTCTTGGCCATACGCTTGAGCGCCTCCCTCAGGGCCTCGCCCACGTCGAGGTCGGGCTGCTCGTTGAAGACTTCCTCCAGGATGCTCCTGGTCTCGGACTCTTCATACCCGAGATTGGACAGCCCCGCCAGGGCGTCGCGGAAGGCGCTCACGGCGCGGCCGTCCAGGGACGGCAGGGACGGCGCCGGGCTCACGGCCCCGTCTTGGAGCTTGTATTTGAGGTCCAGGAAGATGCGCTGGGCGCTCTTCTTGCCGATGCCCGGGACCTGCACCAGGGGCATATAGTCGTCCCCCAGGGCCAGCCTGCGCAGCTCGTCCGGGGTGAACACCGCGAGCATGGCCAGGGCGGTCTTGGGGCCCAGCTTGTTGATGGACAAGAGCAGCCCGAAGACCACGCGCTCGTCCCAGGTGGGGAAGCCGTAGAGCTCGATGGCGTCCTCGCGCACGATGGTCTGCACGAAGAGCTCCACCTCGCCGCCCACCTTGGGCAGGGTGGCGGCCGAGGCCGAGGTCATGTCCACCTCATAGCCCACGCCGCCGCTGGTGAGCACCACGCAGCCGCCCTGGGTGCGCGCGGCCACTGTACCGGCGAGAAACGCGATCATGCTCCCTCCTTGCAGGCCGTTGAAAAACAGCGACCTGCTTCGTTGCTGCGAAAAATGCAAACCCTCGCGTATTGGGATACGCGTCGGTCTTGCATTTTCCTTGCGCCTCGCATCTCACTATTTTTGAACGGCCTGCGTGAGATGACTTTTCAATAATCGGCTAGGAGTTACGGCCTCCGGCGGCGCTGACCAGCCTGTTCATGCGCCGCTGATTGAGATGGCAGATGGCCACGGCCAGGGCGTCGGAGGCGTCCTCGGCCCAGCCGGGATTGGCCACGCCCAGGCTGTGGGCCACCATCCAGGCCACCTGGCCCTTGGCCGCGCGGCCCGTGCCCACCAGGCTCTTCTTGACCAGGGTGGGCTCGTAGGCCGACACGGGCAGCCCGGCGGACGCGCAGGCCGCGATGGCCGCGCCGCGCGCCTGGCCTAGCTTCAGGGCGCTCATGACGTTCTTGGAGACGAACACGTTCTCCACGGCGGCCTCGCTGGGCGCGTGCTCGGCGATGACCGCGGCCAGGCCCTCGAAGATCAGTCCCAGGCGGCGGCCCAGGTCCTTGGCCGAGGCCGTGCGCACGGTGCCGGCCACGAGCAGTTCCACCTGCCCCGAGGCCTCGCGCACCACGCCGTAGCCCGTGACGCGCGAACCCGGATCGATGCCCAGGACCACCACGCCCCCGGCCACGGCTCTATTCCCCGTCCAGTTCGGCCATCAGCTCGTCGGGCAGCTCGGCGTTGTTGTGCACATTCTGCACGTCGTCGTTGTCTTCCAGGGCCTCGATGAGGTTCACCAGCTTGCGCCCGGCGGACACGTCCACGTCGATGTTGTTCTGGGCGATCATGCCCAGCTCGGCGGACTCGTATTCCAGGCCCGCCGCGTCAAAGGCCTGCTGCACTTCCGTGAAGTCCTCGGGCGCGGTGCGCACCTCCCAGGCCTCGCCGTCGTCCAGCACGTCCTCGGCTCCGGCCTCCAGGCCGACCTCCATGATCTGGTCCTCGGTGAACTTGTCCTTGGGGAAATACAAGAGGCCCTTCTTGTCGAACATCCAGGCCACGCACCCGGCCTCGCCCATGCTGCCGCCGGAGCGCGACAGGATGTGGCGCACCTCGGCCACGGTGCGGTTCTTGTTGTCCGTGGCGGCCTCCACCAGCAGGGCCACGCCGCCCGGGCCGTAGCCCTCGTACTGGACCTCGAACATCTCGCCGCCGGCCAGCTCGCCCGTGCCCTTCTTGATGGCGTTCTCGATCTTGTCCTTGGGCAGGTTCACGGCCTTGGCCGCGGCGATGGCCGTGCGCAGACGGGGGTTCATGTCGGGATCGCCGCCGCTCTTGGCCGCGATGATGATTTCCTTGGCGGCCTTGGTGAAGGCCTTGCCCCGTTTGACGTCCTGGCGCCCCTTGCGGTGCTGGATGTTCGCCCATTTACTGTGTCCGGACATGTATCCTCCGATGCTTGGGAAAAATCGTGTTGTACGCCTCTGGCGCGGTTATTCGACGATGAAAATGGCCGACGCGCATGGATCAGGGACATGCGCGAGGGTCGCTCCTCTTGGCGCTGGGCCGTCAGCCGCCCTCGCCGGGCAGGCCCTTGAAGCCCATGCCCACGTAAAACATTTCCTTGCTCTCGCTGCGCGAGCTCTTGGGCTTGAAGGTCTTCACCGAGTCGAAGACCTGCCGCATGGCCTCGCGGTAGGCCTGGTCGTCGGGCCCCTGGAAGACCTTGACCACGAAGTGTCCGCCCTTTACCAAGGTTGTACAGGCCACGGCAAGGGCCTCCTCGCAGAGATTCATGGACCGCGCCTGGTCCGTGGCCTTGTGCCCCGTGGTCTTGGGCGCCATGTCCGAGACCACGATGTCGAAGGGGCCCATGGACGAGAGCGCGGCCTCGAAGTCCTCGGAGCGGTCGAACACGTCCTCGCGCATGAAGAGCGTGTTCTCCTCGAAGCGGGTCTCGGTGTCCTGGATGTCGGCGGCCAGCACGCGACCCCCGGGCCCCACCCGGCGGCCCGCCCACAGGGACCAGGACCCCGGCGCGGCTCCCAGGTCCAGGATGGACATGCCGGGCTTGAACAGGCCGAAGCGCTTGTCCAGTTCCTGGAGCTTGTACACCGAGCGCGCGGGGTAGTTGTCGCGCTTGGCGCGCAGGAAATATTGATCGCGATATTTTTTCATAATGGTCGTCGTTCGCAGGATTTCACCTTGTAACAGGCCACCCGCCCGGGCCGCAACACCCATGCCATGAGCCAACGCCCACAGCGCCTCTGCATCAAAAACGAATTCGGCAGGCGGCAGACCCTTCTCGGCGGTCCGGCCCAGTTCGAGCGCCTGGCGGGCGGGCCCGAGGTGCTGCTGCTGGGCCTGGGCCCGGACCCTGCGGGCCTGGCGGAAGCGGCGGAGCTGGCCCGGACGGACGCCCCGGGCAAAGCCGTATACGCCATGGAGGCCCCCGGGTTCAAGGACCAGATGCCCCCCTCCTGGGGGGAAGCCCTGCCCGAAGGCTGGAAATTCATCGATCCCGGGGAGCTGGACTGGGACATGGCCGCCCGGGCCGAGGTTCTCGTGTACCTGCCGGGCGTGCGCCTGTTCCCCTCGTTCTGGGGCCCGATAACGGGCCGCGTGCGCTGGCTCAAGGCGGCGGGCGCGGCCCCCGCCCCCCGGGGCCGGTCCGTGATCCTGCCGTCCACACAGTCCGGACTCATCACCCGCGAGCTGGGCGCGGCGCTGGCCGGCGCGGGGCTCGCCGTGCGCCGGGTGCCGCCCAAGGAGCTGGGCCGCCGTCTGCCCGCCATGCTGCGCGAGGAGCGCCCCGCCCTGTTCCTGACCGTGAACTTCCGGGGCCTGGACCCCCACGGCGAGGTCTTCCACCTGCTGGAGGCCGCGGGCGTGCCCGCGTGCGCCTGGTGCGTGGACAACCCCTTCCATCTCATCAGCGGCCTGCGCTCGTCCTTCTGGAAGCGGGTCCATCTGGCCGTGACCGACCCCTGGTTCCTGGAGCCCCTCTCGCGCCACGGGGCCGAATCCGTGTTCCCCCTGCCCCTGGCCACGGACCCCGCGCTGTTCGCGCCGGACGGCCCGCGCCTGCCGGAGCTGGCCGGGCGCATGGCCTTCGTGGGCCGCAGCGCGTTCCCGGGGCGCGGGAGCTTCTTCGCGGGCTGCAAGGTGCCCCAGTGGCAGAGCGAGGCCGCGGAAATGCTTCTGGGCCAGGGAGGGCGTCCGGACTACGCCTGGTGGCTGGAACGCCTGGACATCTGGCCCCTGTGGCCGGACCTCGCGGCCCGCACCGTGGGCCTGGGCGCGGAGGACGCCGGGCGCGAGCGGCGGTTTTCCTGCGTGCAGGCCGCGTCCGCCGGGCCGGGCCTGACCATCTACGGCGACGCTGACTGGGCCGCGGCCCTGCCCCCGGGCGCGCAGTTGCGCGGGCCCGTGGACTACTACGCGGGCCTGGCCGACGTGTACCGCAGCGCGGCCTGGACCCTGAACGTGACCAGCCTGCTCCTGCCCTCGGGGCTGACCCAGCGGCATTTCGACGTCTGGGCCGCCGGGGGCTTCCTGCTCTCCGACGACACGCCGGGCCTGTCCCTGTTCCCTCCGGATCTGGCCCGGGAGATCGCCTTTTCCAGGCCCTCGGACATCGCGCCCCTGGCCCGCAGGCTGGCCCCGGGCGAGGCCCTGCGCGAGGACCTGGCGCGGGCCTGGCGCGAGGAAGTCCTGGCCCGCCACACCTACGCGCACCGCGCGGAGGAGTTCCTGGAACGCCTCGGATTGTAGCCGCACAACCCCACTTTCCCCTTGCCATGCCATGCCCGGAAGTGTAAAAGTCCTTTCCCGTTCGCAGGCCTCAGGGGCCACGGCGGGCGACCAAATGGGGATGTAGCTCAGTTGGGAGAGCGCTGCCTTCGCAAGGCAGAAGTCGTGAGTTCAAGTCTCATCATCTCCACCAAGACGACAAAGGGTCCAGGCTTCGGCTTGGGCCCTTTTCATCATGCGGGCCCGCTGTTGCCGGGCGCGGCTCGGGATGCTAACAGGCTCGCTGGCGGCGGCCCGCAGCGGGGCCGAAACGACACCCCAACCCACGGACACACCATGCCCAGCTTCGACGACATCGTGAACGAGCTCCAGGGGAAGATAAACGAGGAGGCCGTTGAGGCCTTCGGCCAGGCGGGTTTCGAGCGCTGGCGCAACCAGCCCCACCGGGGCAGGCCCGCCAAGGCCCAGTATGAGGGCGCGTCCACGGGCTCCTGCGGGGACACCATCCGCATCTTCCTGCACATCGAGGACGACCGGGTGCTGGACGCGGGGTTCGCCACGGACGGCTGCGGCTCCAGCCAGGTCAGCGGCTCCATGGCCGCCGAGCTGGCCGTGGGCAAGGCCTGCGACGACCTGGCCGCCATCAGCGGCGAGACGGTGCTCGAGGGCCTGGGCGGCCCGGGCCTGCCCGAGGACGACCAGCACTGCGCCTGGCTGGCGGCCAACGCCCTGCACGAGGCCGTGGGCGACTATTACAAAAAGACCGTGCAGCGGCCCAAGGGCAGCTGAGCCAGCCTCCCCTCTCAATGCTCAAACGCCCAGGGCTCATGCCCCGGGCGTTCTCGTATCCAACAATCCCCGCCCGCGCTGATCTCCACGCCCTCAATCCCGCTTACAGTGGAATTAGTGAAGTCCGCGGAGGCTATGACCGCGAGTATGTCCGTACCGTCGCCGCCCTGGATCACCGTTCCGCTGTCCGGACTGCCGCTGAAGGAGAAGGTGTCGTCGCCGTCGCCGCCCGAGAGCGAGTCCTCCCCGCCCAGATAGTAAAACAGATCGTCGCCCCCAAGGCCCTGGAGATGGTTGTCTTGGCTGCCGCTGTCCGTCAAGGTGTCGTCGGCTGCGGAGCCTGTAAGGTTCAGGAAGCTGGTCCAAGTGATGGTGTCACCCTCTGCGTCGCCGCCCGTGGCGGTCTGGGCCCCCAGGGAGACGGTGACCCCGGTGCTGGAGGTGGCGTAGGACAGGGTGTTGGTTCCCGCTCCGCCGGCCAGGGTGTCATTGCCATCGCCGCCTTCCAGGGTGTCGGCTCCGTCGCCGCCTGTGAGGGAATCCGCAGCCGCGCCGCCCAAAACGGACAGGTTGCCATCGGTTTCGGCCGAGCCGTCGAAGGTCAGGGCCTCCGTCAGGGCGCTGCCGTCGATGGTCACGGTCTGGCCCGAGGCCGCCAGGTTGTCGTTACCAAGGGTCAGTGTGGTGGCCGCGTCGCCCAGGATGATGCGCTCCACGCCCGTTACGTTATTCAAGACCGAGCCGTCACCCGCGTAGGTGAAGCTTAAGCTGTCGTCGCCCGCGCCGCCGTCGATGGTGTCCGAGGAGTCCAGGAACGCGTTCATGGTGACAAGATCGTCGCCGCCGCCGCCGCCCTGGATGCTGTCCGAGTGTTCGCCGCCCGTGAGCTGGTTGGCCTCGTCGTTTCCGATGATGACGTTGTCGTAGTCCCTTGCGCCGATGACGTTGGCCACCTCGTCCGAAGGGGTGATGGTGTCCGAGGGGTCGGCCGTGGGGTAATACACCGGCACGCTCAAATCCACGTGCATGGCCTGGGTGGCGGGGGAGAGGCCCAGGGTCGTGGCGTCGCCCTGGGCCGGGGCCACGGCGGGCCCGGCGGCCTGCGGATCGTCGTCATCATCGTCGTTATTCGAGGGGTTGGTGCGGTCTGTCCTATTCAGGTACGAAAGGTCCAGATCCAGCCCGGGGCCGGACGAACCGCCGACCTGGGCGCTCTCCCAGACCACGAAGCCGTTGGCCAAAAAAGCGCTCTGCCCACCCGCGGTGACGAGGCCCAGGCCGTCGACCCCGGCCCAGGGGTCGACCCCCTGGCCGAGCAGGCCGAATTCGTCCGGTCGGGACGATCCGAAAGCCATGGACTGGAAACATTCGATGTCTTCGGGGCTGGCGCTGTAGAACTCGCCGAGACCGGCGATGTCCTCAGCGGCACAAGCCCGGAGGTGGTGAGCACCTGCGGCGCGGCGCCCTGGGGCGACTCCAGCACCACCGGCTTGCCGTCGTAGAGCAGCAGCGTATCCCGCCCGGTGGCGTCATCGCCGGGCGCATCGCCGCCCGGCTCGGCGGCGGCCACGAGTACGCCATTCAAGCGACGATCTTCCTGACCCTGATTCCCTGCTCCGTCCTGGCCCGAGTCCTGCGTCCCCCAACGCAACTGCGCGGCCATGGCGGCACCTGGCATAAGCCCCCCTCCCCCCCCGCAATTGATCGTTCCGGTGGTGATGGCTGTTGATGGATTGTTCTATATTAAAAAAAGGGGGCTTCGTTTCAGCGATAAAAAAACGGACGGGGGCGCAAAACTCCTCGCCGCACAAGAATTCCAGGACACTAGGCGGAAACGCCCGGGGTGCGGAAACAGGATGCGGCCGCCCCGGGGGAGGGCTGTCGGCGGAACCCCGGAACCGCGGTCCGCGACGACTGCGCAAAACAAAAGGCCTGCGGCGTCCACCGCAGGCCTTTGCTCGCAGCCCATGGCCGAGTTCAGATATCCACCCGCACGGGGTCGATCCAGATGGCGTCCATGTAGTGCGTCAGCGCCGGGTCGAGGGCTTCGAGGCGGCCCCTCGTGACGCGCTTGATGCGCGCGTTGTTCACCAGGGCCACGGATTTTTCGCCGTTCATCCGGTTGTCGTAGACCAGGACGCAGTACAGGTGGTCGAGGGCGTCCCTGTCCACGCGCCCGGCATTGGCCTCCCAGCCCCGACCCAGGGGCGAGACCGGGACAATAGCCTCCGGCTTGGCCCGCAGGATGTCCAGGGCTGCGGCCCTCCGTCCTCCGGGCGTCTCGAAGTACACGCCGAAATAGGGGTCATACAGGACCCAGCCCCCGGCCTCCCGGACCTCCAGAAGGGTGTGCCCGTTGAATTCGCCCTGGTCCGCGTAGCCCAGGTAATGGACCATCCGGGTCTCGAAGCCCAGTTTGCGCAGCAATCCGATGAGGGCCAGGGCGCGGGAGTCGCACTTGATGGGCGCCTTGCCCAGGTCCTCCCCCGCCAGCAGCCGGTTCATGCGCTCCGTGATCAGGGGCACGTTGCCGTTGAACTCCAGGTCGTTTGCCTTGACGCTCAGGTCGAAGACCATATTGTTGCAGTACGCAGGGAGATCTTCCCGCAGCAGGCCGAGGCCTTTGAGCCTCTCCACCAGGCCGGGGTCCACCTGATCCACGTGGAGTATCCGATTATAGCGCCAGGCCTTGAGGGCCCGCTCCGCGCTGTTCAGGCCCTGATGGCCCGCCAGGAGCCAGAACGCGCCCCCAAGGACCGCCGCGCCCAGGGCCATCCACACCACGCGCCCAAAAAAAGCACGCAATAATCCGATGTTCACCTGCAACCTCCCAAAACGATCCTTTCCCAGGCGGGACAACCCCGCCATGGCGAACGGTATGCCGCGCCTCCGCAAAGGTCAAAGCCTCCCGCGCAGGCACGCAAAAGGCCCGCCTCCTTGCAGAGGCGGGCCTTAGCGTACGCGTAAGCCTCAGTCGGCTACCAGCGGGGGCCGCGGTCCACGCGAGGGCGAGCCTCGTTGACCTTGATGTTGCGACCGCCGAAGTCCGTGCCGTCCAGGGCCTCGATGGCGGCCAGGGCGGCATCGTCTTCCATTTCGACGAAGCCGAAGCCGCGCGGACGGCCGGTCTCGCGATCCTCGATAAGTTTAACGGAATTCACGGAACCGTAGGCTTCGAAGGCGCCGCGGACGTCGTCTTCGGAAACGGACCAGGGCAGGTTGCCGACATAGATGCTCTTGGACATTCAATCTTCTCCATGAAGGGTTTCAGTGGCGCACTACGCGCCTTTAAAAAAAGAGCAGGGTGCAAGTGCACGCTGCTCCTTGACAAACTGTTCGAATCTCACCAGACCGGCCAACAGGAGGCCCCACAAATTTGTGGCACTGGTATACGTAAAGGACCCCCTTACCCTCGGCGAATCGTTATGTCAATACCATTCTGCAAGCTCGAAGCAAAAACCGCAACTTGTCGTTCATACATACAAAGTCTTCGTGACTAGATAAATCAGGTATCCCAGGTACACGGCCAGCAGCACGGCCCCGCCCCGGCGGGAAACCGTGTAATCCCGCCGCATCATCAACCACGGCAGGGCGCTGGTGAAAAGCATGACCAGATAATCCACATACAACCCCGAGGCGAAAAAACCGCCGGGGATGGGGATGGGCCGCACCAGGGCCGCCGCGCCCAGAACCGAAAGGATGTTGAAGACGTTGCTGCCCACCAGGTTGCCGATGGAGATGTCCAGCTCCCCGCGCACGGCCGCCACCACGCTGGTGGCCAGCTCGGGCAGGGAAGTGCCGAAGGCCACCACGGTCAGGCCGATGAACTTCTCGGACACGCCCAGGGCCTTCATGATGGACTCGGCGGAATCCACCACCAGGTTCGCGCCGCCCACCACCCCGGCGATGCCCGCCAGCACGAGGACGATCATGCGCGTTCGCGTGCCCGGAGCCGGGCCGTCCTCGACCCCGGAAGAGGCGGCCTTTGCCAGCACGGCGTCGCGGCGGGCCTGGCGATAGTTGAACAGGGTGTAGGCGATGATGCCCGCGAACAGGAACAGGCCCTCCACGCGCGAGAGCGTGTCGTCCAGGCTGAGGGCCAAGAGCACGACGGACACGCCGAGCATGATGGGGATGTCGCGCCGGACCACCGAGGGATGGCTGACGATGGGCTGGAACAGGGCCGAGATGCCCAGCACCAGGGCGATGTTGCAGATATTGGAGCCCACGGCGTTGCCCACGGCGATCATGCTCTTGCCCCCGGCCGAGGCGATGAGGCTGACCACCAGCTCCGGCGCGGAAGTGCCGAAGGCCACCACGGTCAGGCCGATGACCACGGGGGAAATCCCGAAGCTGCGCGCCAGGCTCGACGAGCCCTTCACCAGCCATTCGGCCCCGTAATACAAAAGCAGGAATCCAACGGCGCACAGCGCCAGATCAAGCAGCATCCACCAGCCCTCCTTGCGGCCGCGCGCAACCAAGCGCGCACCCGGGGTTTCGCATGATATCCCGGGCCAAGTCCAGCGCAAAGGCCCGGCAGGTGCGGCGGCGTTCCCCCGGACGGGTCCAAGAAACAAAAAACAAATGATGTGCGAAGGTTGGTGTGTCGGCCGTTTAAAATAAAGGCGAAAAACGCCTAGCACGTTTCCCGATTTTTCGCTCTGAACTCAGGACAACAAGGAAAAAATCGCCCCCATAAACTTCCCGCTGACCCGTCCGATACGGTTCACATGGACCAGCACCGCCACACCCCCCCCACGCCCCCGCCTGCCCGGGAAGACAGCGACAGGGAGCCCTGCTACAGCGAGGAGGAACGCCTCCAGGACAGGGCCGCCCTGGTGGATGAGCTGCGCGCCAAGGTCCGCTCCGGCGAGTACAAACCGAGCATCGGCCGCATCAGCGTGAATATCTTCGCCAACCTAGCGGAGGATTGATTTATTTCCCATTCATAGGCGCATAGACACGTAGAGGGCGGTTCAGATGGAGCCGCGCTTTTTTGTCGTGGTGCAAAACCACTCGTGCCCTCCCTCCCCACCCGCCGCGTTCCCTCGCGGGTAGGGCGTTGGTTTGTCGAGAATGAGGGGGGAGGTGACGCGGTCGCGCCCCGGGCGGGTACGGGGGGCTTCGCTTTTCTGATTTCCATCACAGCCGCTTCGCCGGGCAGCGCGCCGGGGCTTGGGGAGTCCCTAAAAGCTGGGCGCGAGTAGTGCGGCGGCACGGGGTAAGGACAACGGCTGGATATCGCTTGCTGTCTGATCCTGCCCCCTCATCAGCTTAGCTCCCTATCTCCTCAAGCAACGGCCACGGCTAGCGCCCGTGGCCACCCCGAAAATCGGGACCGTAAAGCGAATTCCCGGGCGTACCGTGTAGCCCGAGGAATTACGCAGGGACCGCCTGCAACCATGGCGTCATGACCCTTCGGCCTTCCTCTTCCGACAACGCGCCTGTCGGACGCGCAAGACCACCCCCTGCATCGGGGCGATAGGGGCGACGCGGAGGCGTATCGCGTAGCCCCGCCACAGCCCCTGCCCCGCCGACACGTATGGCCTTCACGGAAAGACACGCCTTGGCGTCGTCCAAAAGTATCTTTGGCCCGGTAACGCCTCCACTCCAAGAGGGGGGCAGGGGAATCCAAAGGGGCCTGGGGGGCTCGCCCCCCGGCCCCTTTGGCACCTGGTTCAAAAACCGCAGTTTTTGAACCAGGTGTCTTACCCGGTCCAGCTCTCTCCCCCCACCATGGCCAAAACCGGTCGGTGCCCATACCACCGCTTCCAGTTGACGCCACGCCCGATTTACTGCCAAATTATCCACACCACCCCCAGCAACGGAGCGCGCATGAGCGATCCCGGCACCAGCAGCACTAGCGGCACCCACGTCATCATCGTAGACGACGAGGCGGCCTTCGCCGCTGCCCTGTCCAAGCGCCTGTCCAAGCGCGGCTTTTCGGTGCAGAGCGCCCCGGGCGGCGAGGCCTGCCTGGAGCTTCTGGCCCAAGGCCCGGCCCACGTGGTGGTCCTGGACCTGCGCATGCCGGGCATGGACGGCCTGGAAACCCTCTCATGCATCCGCGAGCGACACCCCGGCACCCGGACCATCCTGCTCACGGGCCACGGCAGCGTGGAATCCGCCACCGAGGGAACCCGCCTGGGGGCCTTCGATTTCTTCATGAAGCCCGTGGACCTGGACGAACTCAGCGCGCGCATAGAAGAGGCCGCCGCAGCCTCGAACCCCGGCGCGGCCTGAGCGCCGCACCACGAACGCGCAACCCGGAGGGACCCATGCCCGAAACCCATGTTGACACCCAAAAAATCGCCGTAATCGGCGCGGGAATGGTGGGCACGGCCTTCGCATACGCCGCCGTGCTTAGGGGCACCGCCCACGAACTGGTGCTCGTGGACAAGAACATGGCCCGGGCCGAAGGCGAGGCCATGGACCTGAGCCACGCCATGGCCCTCTGCCCGCCCACCGGCATCCACGCCGGGGGCTACGAGGACTGCGCGGACGCTGACATCGTGGTCATCACCGCCGGGGCCGCGCAACGCCAGGGCGAGACCCGCCTGGACCTGGTGGGCCGCAACGCGGCCATCACCCGGAACATCGTGGCCGAGGTCATGCGCCACGCCAAGGACCCCATCCTGATCCTGGTGACCAACCCCGTGGACGTGCTGACCCACGTGGCGCTGAAGGAATCCGGGCTGCCGCCCTCGCGGGTGATCGGCTCGGGCACGGTGCTGGACAGCGCCCGCTTCCGCCTGCTGCTCTCGCGGCACTGCGGCGTGGACCCCCGCAACGTGCACGGCCACATCGTGGGCGAACACGGGGACAGCGAAACGGCCCTCTGGAGCCGCGTGAACATCGGCGGCGTGCTTCTGGACGAGTTCTGCGCCCTGCGCGGCGTGCCGTCCTGCGGCGAGGACTTCCGGACGGCGACCCTGGACCGCGTGCGCAAGGCGGCCTACGAGATCATCGAACGCAAGGGCTCGACATACTTTGGCATCGGCATGTGCCTGATCCGCATCGTCGAGGCCATCCTGGGCGACGAGCACAGCGTGCTCACCGTGTCGGCCCTGCTGGACGGCGAATACGGAATTTCGGACGTCTGCCTGTCCCTGCCCCGCGTCATCACGCGCGCGGGCGTGGAGTCCACCATCCACGCGGGCATCAGCGACGAAGAACTCGGAGCCCTGCGCCACTCCGCCGAGGTCATCCGCAAGACCCTGGCGTCCGTGGCGGGCTAGGCCCCGGCGCCCCAAAAAAACACCCCCCGCGCATGCCGTGCATGCGCGGGGGTTCCATTTTCATCTGGTGCCGGGGCGCAACCGCTAGCTGGCGGCGTCGTCCTGAGCCGATTCCCCGGCCTTGTCCACCACCCCGCCGCCCGCGGCCTTGGCCCGGTACACGGCGTCGTCCGCGCGCGAGGTGAGGGAGTCGAGGCTCTCGCCCTTGCGGTATTCGGCCACGCCACAGCTGGCGCCCATGTCCGCGCTCTTGGACAGGGTCTCCAGGATGCGCCGCCCCAGGACCGCCGCGTCTTCCAACCCGCCGTTGACCAACACGATGAACTCGTCCCCGCCCCAGCGGGCCAGGGATTCCTCGGGCCGCATGGTCTTGCGGATGCAGTCCACGGTCCTGATCAGGGCGCGGTCCCCGGCCAGATGCCCCTGGGTGTCGTTGATCTTCTTGAAGTCGTCCAGGTCCAGGAGCAGCAGAGAGAACCCGTGGCCGAGGCGGCTTTCCCGGGCCACGGCGCGGTCGAAGCAGACGTCGAATTCGCGGCGGTTGAAGGCCCCGGTGAGCGGGTCCGTGGCCGCCATGTTCTCCAGCCTGCCCTGGAAATGGTTCACCGCCGCCGCGCTGACGAAGATGATCACCAGCCAGGCCAAAAGGCCCAGGCAGATGGTCATGACCACGTTCTTGCGCGCCGGGGCCAGGGCCTCGGCCTCGTCCTGCTCCACCAGGACCAGCCAGTCGAATTCCGGGATGTAGCGCGCGGACAGGAGCACCTCCCGTCCGTCGGAGTGGCGAAACTGGAAGGAGTCGGACTGTTCGCGCAGCCTGAGGATGTCCGGGGCCACGTCCCTGATGCCGTCCATCTCCTTGATGTTGGCGTGCTCCACCAGGGAACGGTCCCTGTGCACCTGGATCACGCCGAAGGGATCCACCAGAAAGACCTTGCGGCCGTATTTCTCCTCGAAGGAGGCCACGATGTTCGCCACCCAGTCCATGCGCAGGCCCACGCCCGCCACGCCCAGGAGCTCGCCGCCGTAGCCCCTGACCTTGTAGTTGATGAACAGGGTCAGGGCGTGGCCCTCGGCCTCGCTGGTGTCCACGTCCAGGTCGTACTCCACGCCCCGGGACACGAACTCGTAGTACCAGACGTCGTGCAGGTCCATGTTGGAGATGGTCTTCAACAGCCCGCCCGGATGGTAGTAGTGGCCCGTGCGGTCGGAGACGAAGAATGCGGTGAGATAGCCGTACCTGTCCCGGACCTCGGCCAGATACTTGCGGATCTTGCTCTCGTCCTTTTCGCCGTCCAGGGTCCAGTCCTTGAGGAAGGTGTCCCGGGCCATGAGGGAGGACAGGGAGATGGGCTCCATGAGAGCCTTGTGCAACTCGGAATATATGTTGTCCCGGGTGAGCGGCAGACTGGAGGTCAACAGTTCCTCGCGGACAGCGGTGCGCGAAACCATGTAGTTGGCCATGCTGATGATAGCCACGGCCACGAGCATGATCACGGACAGGGCGAGGATGAGCTTGGACTTCATGGACATGGTGCTCGGCATCTATTGCCTCCGTTTACAGTTGAAAACGCCCCCCCATCGATCCAGGCATACGCGCAGGGGCCGGACAGGGCAAGCCGGAACCCCCCCGGCATACGCCGTTTACATCGAGCCCGGTTTGAGGGAACATGCCCCTCCCGTTCACTTCAATCCGCACGAGGTTTTCGATGACCAAGACCATCTGCATCACCGGCGCCACAGCGGGATTCGGCGCGGCCATGGCCCGCCGCTTCGCGGCCGAAGGCTGGAACGTCATCGCCACGGGCCGCCGCAGGGACCGTCTGGACCAGTTGGTGGCCGAGCTGGGCGCCGACAAGGCCATGGGCGCCTGCTTCGACATGCGTGACCAGGAGGCCATCAACAATTTCGCCCGCACCCTGCCCGAGAAGTTCGCCGCCATCGACGTGCTGGTGAACAACGCGGGGCTGGCCCTGGGCCTGGAGCCCGCGCAGCGCTGCGACACGGACCAGTGGGAGGCCATGGTGGACACCAACATCAAGGGCCTGCTGTTCATGACCCGGGCCATGCTTCCCGCCATGGTGGAGCGCGGGTCCGGGCACGTGGTCAACCTGGGCTCCATCGCGGGCAACTGGCCCTACCCGGGAGGCAACGTGTACGGGGCCACCAAGGCCTTCGTGAAGCAGTTCTCCAACAACCTGCGCGCGGACCTGCACGGCACGGGCGTGCGCGTGACGAACATCGAGCCCGGCATGGCCGAGACGGAGTTCTCCCTGGTGCGCTTCGAAGGCGCCAAGGACAAGGCCGACAACGTGTACAAGGGCACCAAGCCCCTGACCGCCGAGGACATCGCGGACATCGTGTTCTACGCCGTGACCGTGCCCGCGCACGTGAACCTGAACCGCATCGAGGTCATGCCCACGGTGCAGTCCTTCGCCCCCCTGCGCGTGTACCGCGACGGGGAATAGCCCCCGCGCCTCAGCAAACCAAAACCCCCTGTCTGGCAGGGGGTTTTTTTCATTGTTCGCGCGGCCGGGGGCTCAGCGGAAGATGCGCCGGGCGCAGGAGTCCATGATCTCCTTGGCCTTGTCCAGGGAGGAATCGCCGTCGTACGCCTGCTTGGAGGTGTCGTAGGCCTCGTCCCACTTGTGCCATTTGACGTACATCTCGGCCATGTGCAGCAGAGTCTTGGGATGCGCGCCGAAAGTCTTCAGGGCGTGCTTGTAGAGCATTTCCATTTTGGTGTATTCGCCGGCGTGCTTGTAGGCCTGGATGGCCCCGCTCAGGGCCTTGCTGTCCCTGGGCGCGTCCAGCAGGGCGTCCTCCAGGGCCTCTCCGGCCTCGAAATACAGCCCGGCCTTGAGCAGCATCCGCCCCACCTCGGTCTTCAGCCCCGGCTCGGAGCCGAACTCCTCCACCAGGCGGCGCAGGACGCTTTTGCCCTTGGGGAATTCCTTGGCCTCCAGGCAGGAACGGCCCATCTCCAGAAGTTCCTCCTTGCGGTGCTCCTGCTTGGCCTCCTTGATCTGCTCCTCGGCCTTGTCCGCGCCGCGCATCTCCGCCAGGACCTTGTTGGCGGACTCCAGGAGCGCGGCCTCCCCGCCCCGGTTGTAGGCCACATAGGGCGTGACGTGGATATTCTTATCCGCGAAATGCTTTTTGACGTCGGGATGGCGGTTGAAATCCTTGAGGTATTCCTGGATGTGCACCTCGGCCTCGAACTTCTCGCGGCCGAAAATCCTGGCGTCCTTGAACTCGTCCACCGCGCGGACAAAGTGCTCCAGCGACTTGAGGGCGTTGCCCTTGCCCAGGGCGGCCCGGGCCCGGGCCACGTCCTCGCGGACCCTTTTGGCTGGCGTATCGAACATGCTGCTCCCCGTTGCTGCGCGCGAGCCCCCTGCCGCGCGCGTCTCTTCATCCCCCAACTTCACACAATTCCCCGTCCAGTTCAACCGCGGGGGCCGCGCATCGCGCCTCGGGGAGAGGAAAAAACGCGCCCGGGCCGCGCAAAAACGGAAACTACGCCCCCCAGGCCGCGCGCGCCTCAAGGGCGTGCTCGCCCAGCATGCGCTCCACGCATTCGGGAACCAGGCCGCGCAGCGTCCGGCCGGAGAGCCAACGCTCGCGCACGTCCGAAGAACTGACGTCCATGCGCCGGGCCCGGACCCAGCGCACCCGCCCCCCGCCGGGCAGGTCCCAGGCCGCGTCGCCGCGCGCCGACGCCCCGGGCCAGAGGTCGGCCACCAGGGCGCGCACCTCGGCCAGCCCGTCCCGGCCGCGCGCGGCCACGGCCAGGTCCGCGAGCCCGGGAATCTCCAGGCCCCGCTTCCAGCCCGGCAGGGCCCGCAGGTCCTCGGCCCCGAGGATGAAGGCCAGCTCCCAGTCCGGATGCCGGTCCGCCAGCCCGCGCAGGGTGTCCACGGTATAGGAGGGGCCGGGGCGCTCGGCCTCCATGCGGTTCACGGCCAGGGAGTCCAGTCCCCGGATGGCGGCCTCGCACAGGTCCGCGCGCAGGGCGAAAGGCAGCATGGGCTCCCCGGGCTTGTGCGGGGGGGTCGCCGCGGGCATGAGCTCCACCCGGTCCAGGCCCAAATCCTCGCGCGTCTCCAGGGCCAGGCGCAGGTGCCCCACGTGCAGTGGGTTGAAGCACCCGCCCAGGATTCCGACCTTCATGCTCCGGCCTCCTTTTCCCCGGCCACAGGGGCTGCTGATCTGCGTACCGGCGAATGCAGTTTTCCGCCGTTTTCCGGGGCGCTCAAAGCGCCCGTGGGCAAGGCGCAAGCCCGGGACAAGGCCGATGTGTATCCGCAATACATGAGGGTTTGTCCCGGGCGCGGCAACGCCGCCCACGGGATGCTTTCAGCGCCTCGGCTAGGAGCGGACCTGGCCCTCGCCCAGGACCACGAACTTGGTGCTGGTGAGCTCCGTGACCCCCATGGGGCCGTAGGAATGCAGCTTGGAGGTGGAGATGCCGATCTCCGCGCCCAGGCCCAGCTCGCCGCCGTCGTTGAAGCGCGTGGAGGCGTTGACCCCGACCATGGAGGCGTCCACCTGGCGCACGAAGCGCATGGCCGCCCCGTGGTCCCGGGTCAGGATGATCTCGGTGTGGTTGGAGCCGAAGGCCGCGATGTGGTCCTGGGCCTCGTCCTGGGAGCCCACCACCTTCACGGCCAGGATCAGGGCGTGGAACTCCATGCCCCAGTCCTCGTCCGAGGCGGGGGCGGCCCACTGGCCCATGAGCGGCAGGGACTCCGCGCAGCAGCGGAACTCCACCCCGGCCTCCCCGAGCCTCTCGGCCACGCGGGGCAGCAGCTCCCCGGCCACATCGCGGTGCACGAGCAGGCATTCCAGGGCGTTGCAGACCCCGGGGCGCTGGACCTTGGCGTTGAACACGATCTCCACGGCCTGGTCCAGGTCCGCATCCGCGTCCACGTAGGCGTGGCACACGCCCTTGTAGTGCTTGAGCACGGGCATGGTGGCCTCGGCCACCACCGCGCGGATCAGGCCCTCGCCGCCGCGCGGGATGATCACGTCGATGTATTCGTCCAGCTTGAGCAGGGCGTTCACGGCCGCTCGGTCCGTGGTGCCCACCACCTGCACGGCGTCGGCGGGCAGGCCCGCGCCCTGAAGAGCCTCGTGAATCAGCCCGGCCAGAAACAGGTTGGAATGGACGGCCTCGGACCCGCCGCGCAGGATCACGGCGTTGCCGGCCTTGAGGCAGAGGATGCCCGAGTCCACGGTGACGTTGGGCCGGGACTCGAAGATCATGGACACCACGCCCAGGGGCACGCGCATGCGGCCCACCAGCAGGCCGTTGGGCCTGCGGCGCATGGACTCGATGCCGCCCACGGGGTCGTCCTGGGCCGCCACCTGGCGGCAGGCGCCCGCCATGGCGTCGATGACCGCGTCCGTCAGGGCCAGGCGGTCCAGGCGCGCGGCGTCCATGCCCGCCTCGCGGGCCGCGGCCAGGTCCTTGGCGTTGACCTCCTTCACGGCCTCGCGCCTCGTTTCCAGCAGATCGGCCAGTGCAATGAGGGCGGCCACCTTGGCGGCGGGCTCCACGGACGCCATGATCCTCGCGGCCCGGCGCGCCCTGCGGCCCATGTCCACCATTTGGTCCTTGATGTCGGCCATCGCCGTATCCTCCTTGTTGCGAACCCCGGTTCCGCGCGCGGCGCACGCTTTCACGGCGGCCACGACGCGCCAACCGCGCGCCGGTTCCTTCCCCGGCGGGCCTTTCGGACCCCGGTTCGCAAGAATCAAAATTGTCTGAAAAGTTCTTTTGACATTTCTGTAAAGCGAGTCTACACCTGTACTGCCCATCGCGTTGGGCACGTTTTTTTGTTGCGGAATCGACCCCGGAAGTCAATACGCCCAGTTGGAGGAACCCCCGGAAATGACTGCCAACGACACCACCGAAACCCAAACGTCCCAATCCCCCCTCGACGCCCTGGCCGGGGAGGTTGACGCGTCCCTGCATCCCCTGCTCCAGACCGTGGTTGACAACATCAAGCTCATCGTGAGCGTGATCGTGGTCCTCATCGTGGCCGTGGGCGGCTATGCCCTGTTCGACGCCATGCAGGCGTCCAAGATCACCGAGGGCCGGGAAAAGCTGGCCGCCGCTGCGGCCACCGAAGACCCGGCCGAGCGGGTCAAGGCCCTGGAGGCCCTCAAAGCCGAGGCCCCCGGCGCCCTCGGCAACGCCGTGCTCCTGGAGCTGGCCGGGGCCCTGTCCGAGGCCGGAGAGCACGAGCGCTCCGCCGAGATCTGGAAGACCCTGTCCGCCGAGGACACCGCCGGGCTGGGCCCCGCCGCGGTGCTGGGCCGCTGCGCCGAGCTGTCGCGCGCTGGCAAGCACGCCGAGGCCGCCGCCGCCCTGGCCGCCCTGCGCGCCAGCGCGCCCAAGGGCTACAACGTCTTGATCCTGCAGCGCCTGGCCTACGAGTCCGAGCTGTCCGGGGACGTCAGCGCCGCCCTGGAAGCCTGGGAGGCCCTGCTCGAGGTCAACCAGGCCCAGGACAACGCATTCATCCAGAGCAAGATCGCGAGCCTGCGCTCCAAGCTGGAGCCCGCCTCCTGACGGAACCCGCGACCCAACCCGGGCCCGTCCCGGCATCACATAGCTTAAGGAGAAAATTGGGAAATGGCACATCCGCTCCTGACCAAGAAAGGCGGTGAGACACATCTGCTGCTGGGCAACGAGGCCATCGTGCGCGGCGCGCTGGAGGCCGGCGTGGCCTACGTGAGCTGCTACCCCGGCACCCCGTCTTCGGAAGTCCCCGACACGTTCTTCCGGCTGTCCCCGGAAGGCGATTTCAATTTCGAATACTGCCCCAACGAGAAGGTCGCCCTGGAAGTGGGCGGCGGCGCGGCCCTGGCCGGGGCCCCGGCCCTGGTGACCATGAAGCACGTGGGCGTGAACGTGGCCGCCGACCCGCTGATGACCATGACCTACGTGGGCGCGCCCGGCGGGCTGGTGCTGCTGACCGCCGACGACCCGGGCTGCCACTCCAGCCAGAACGAGCAGGACAACCGCTATTACGCCCGCCTGGCCGGGATGCCCGTGTTCGAGCCCTGCTCGGCCCAGGAAGCCAAGGACATGACCCGCGACGCCTTCGCCCTGTCCCGCGAATTCGGCCAGCCCGTGATGCTGCGCACCACCACCCGAGTGGCCCACGTGCGCGGGCCCGTGGAATTCGGCGAGCGCCCGGGCGCCAAGTTCGGCCCCGAATTCGAGAAGGCGCCCATGCGCTTCGTGCCCATCCCGGCGGTGGCCCGCATGCGCCACCCCGAGCTGCTGAAACGGCTCGAGGCCATGGGCGAGGCCTCGGAGAAATCTCCCTGGAACAAGGTCCACGGCCGCGGCGCGGTGGGCATCGTGGCCTCGGGCATGGCCCGGGCCTACGTGGCCGACGTGGTGGACGAAAAGCCCTTCAAGGGCCAGTTCAAGATCCTGGAGCTGGGCCAGACCTTCCCCCTGCCGGAGAAGAAGATCGCCCGCTTCCTGAAGAGCGTGGGCACCGTCCTCGTGGTGGAGGAAGGCGAGCCCCTGGTGGAAGAGGCCCTGCGCGCCCTGGCCCAGGCCAAGGGCATCGAGGTCTCCATCCAGGGCAAGGGCAAGGACCTGACGCGCCTGGGCGAATACTCCACCGCCGAGGTCCGGGCCGCGTGCTACCGCATCCTGGGCAAACGCCAGCCCGCTGGCGCGGCCTGCCCGGGCCAGGGCCCGCTGCCCATGCGTCCGCCGAACCTCTGCGCGGGCTGTTCGCACCGCGCCCTGTACTACGCCGTGCGTCAGGCCTACGGCGACGAGGCCGTGTATTCCAACGACATCGGCTGCTACACCCTGGGCATCCTGCCGCCCCTGTCCTGCGCGGACTTCCTGCTCTGCATGGGCTCGTCCGTGTCCGCGGGCTCGGGCTTCGCCAAGGCCTCGGGACGGCCGGTGGTGGCCTTCATCGGCGACTCCACCTTCTTCCATTCCGGCATGACCGGGCTGGTCAACGCGGTGTTCAACAACCACGACGTGCTCATCGTGATCCTGGACAACCGCACCACGGCCATGACCGGGCACCAGCCCAACCCCGGCGTCTCCCAGACCATCCACGGCGCGAACCCCTGCCAGGTGGACATCGAGACCATCGTGCGCGGCTGCGGCGTGTGCAACGTGGCCAAGGTCTCGCCCTACAACTACAAGGCCACTTCCGAGGCCATCAAGGAATTGAAGGCCCAGCCCGGGGTCAAGGTGCTCATCGCCGAGGAGCCCTGCGTGCTCTTCGCCCGCCGCACCCTGAAGCAGGCCAAGCCCATGGCCGCCTACGTGGCCAAACAGGGCGATGAAGTGAAGCGCTGCCTGGCCACCCTGGCCTGTCCCGCGTTCTACGTCGAGGACGGCCGCGTGGAGATCAATGAAAACCAATGCACCGGCTGCATGTTCTGCCTGCAGATCTGCAAGGACATCAAGGCCCGCAAAAGGAGCGCATAATGGCCAAGGCTCGCATATTCTTCACCGGCGTCGGCGGGCAGGGCACGCTCACGGCCACCATCATCCTGGCCCAGACCGCCATGGCCAAGGGCCTGCCCGTGACCGCGGGCGAGGTCCACGGCATGGCCCAGCGCGGCGGCGTGGTGGAATCCACGCTGCTCATCGGCGGCTTCAAGAGCCCGCGCATCGCCCCGGGCGAGGCGGACATCGTGCTGGGCTTCGAGCCCCTGGAAACCCTGCGCGCCCTGCCCTACCTGAAAAAGGGCGGCACCGTGGTCAGCAACGACGAGATCATCCCGCCCATCGGCGTGACCATGGGCCGGGAGACCTATCCCGAAATCGACGAGATCAAGTCCACGGTGCGCTCCTGCGCCGGCAAGGCGGTCTTCCTGCCCTGCCTGAGCCTGGGCGCCGAGGCCGGGGCCGTGCAATGCGGCAACCTCTCGCTCATGGCCGCCCTGTGCGCCACGGGCGTGCTGCCCCTGACGCCTGACGACCTGGCCCAGACCGTGAAGACGCGCCTGAATCCCAAAATCGTGGACATGAACCTGCGGGCCGTGGAACTCGGCGTGCAGGCCGCGTCCAGCTAGGAGCAACACCGGAGCGTTTATGACTGTCAGCGTTTCCAGCGAGACCCTGGGCGGCTATTTCCATACGCTACGCAAGGTGCTCGAGGAAATGGCCCCCCGCCGGGCCATGCAGACCGGGCTCAAGGCCCTGTTGCGCATCCTGTGCGAAAACCACGGGTACAAGCGGGCCCTGCTCACCATCTTCGACCCGGAGACCAACTCCCTGAAGCTGTCCGTGACCTACGGGTCGCAGAAGTATTCCCAGGTCTCCTACCAGCCCGGGCAGGGCGTGACCGGCCGGGTCATGAACTCGGGCACCCCTGTGGTGGTGCCCGTGATCAGGGAGGACGAGGACTTCCTGAACCTGGCCTTCGGCCGCACCAAGGAAGAGATGAGCCGCCTGGGCTTCATCTGCGTGCCCGTGCGCAGCCTGGACCAGAAGGACGGCGACATCCTGGGCACCCTGTCCGTGGACGTGCCCGCGGCCACGGCCGAGGAGCTGTCCGTGGACTGCGAGTTCCTGGGCGTGGTGGCCTCCATGGTCGCCAAGGAAGTAGCCTCCCTGCAGGAGGAGATGGCCATGCAGCGCCACCTCCTGGCCCAGGGCGTGGTCTCGGGCGGGGACGGCTACAGCCACCCCAACATCGTGGCCGCGTCCAAGCCCATCCGCATGGTCCTGCAGCAGATCTCCCAGGTGGGCCCCAGCCGCGCCACCGCGCTGTTGCGCGGCGAGTCGGGCACGGGCAAGGAACTCTTCGCCGAGGCCATCCACAGCGTGAGCCCGCGCAAGACCAAGCCGCTCATCAAGCTGAACTGCGCGGCCCTGCCCGCTGACCTGGTGGAAAGCGAACTGTTCGGCCACCAGAAGGGCGCCTTCACCGGGGCCGTGGCCAACAAGAAGGGCATGTTCGAGCTGGCCGACGGCGGCACCCTGTTCCTGGACGAGATCGGGGAGCTGTCCCTGGATGCCCAGGCCAAGGTGCTGCGCGCCATCCAGGAGAAGGAAATCCAGCGCCTGGGCAGCGAACAGATCATCAAGGTGGACGTGCGGCTGATCTGCGCCACCAACCGGCCCCTGGAGAGCATGCTTGAGGAGGGCACCTTCCGCGAGGACCTGTTCTACCGCGTGAACGTGTTCCCCATCTTCATTCCGTCGCTCAGGGAACGCCGCCAGGACATCCTGCCCCTGGCCGAGCACTTCATGCAGCAGTTCTCCGAGGAATACGGCAAGAGCGTGCGCCGCATCTCCACCCCGGCCATCGACCTGCTCAGCCAGTACCACTGGCCGGGCAACGTGCGCGAGCTGGCCAACTGCCTGGAGCGCGCCGTCCTGGTCTGCGACGAGGAGGTCATCCGCACCTACCACCTGCCGCCCAGCCTGCAGACCGCCGAGAGCTCGGCCACGGACACCAACCTGTCCTTCGGCGAGGCCGTGGCCCGCTTCGAGCAGGAGATCCTGGTGGACGCCCTGAAAAAGGCGCGCGGCAACATGCTGCAGGCCGCGCGGGATTTGAAGGCCAGCTACAGGATCATCAACTACAAGGTGAAGAAGTACCGCCTGGAGCCCAAGAAATTCGCGGTGGGCAAAAGCCGCAAGCGCGCCTGAGCGCCGGGGCCGGGCCCCTCATAATGCCTTTCCCCGTTCCGGGCGGGTCGGCGCAGGCCGTCCCGCCCGGCTCGGTTGAAAACCGTCCGGATAGAGGATATGCAGGACGACTTGCCGGACGCCGGGGCCAAGCGCCCGAGCGCACCCCCCGAGTCCGCTTCCGAACCGGACATTCGTACAATCTCGCGGCCGCATCGCGGCCGACGGAGGCCATAGGACCATGCTGCTTTCTCTGAACTGGCTGAAGGAATTCGTGCCCTTTGAGGGCTCGGACCAGGAACTGGGCGACAAGCTGACCATGCTCGGCCTGGAGCTGGAAGAGATCGTCCACCCCTTCGCGCACCTGGACAAGGTGGTGGTGGGCCACGTGCTGACGTGCGGGCCGCACCCCGAGGCGGACAAGCTCTCGGTGTGCACCGTGGACGCGGGCCAGGGCGACCCCCTGCCCATCGTGTGCGGCGCGCCCAACGTGGCCCAGGGCCAGAAGGTGGCCGTTGCCCTGGTGGGCGCACAGCTGCCCGGCGGCGTGACCATCAAGAAGGCCAAGCTGCGCGGCGAGCCCTCCATGGGCATGATCTGCGCCGAGGACGAGTTGGGCCTGGGCGACAGCCACGCGGGCATCATGATCCTGGACGAGGCCCTGGTTCCGGGAACGCCCCTGGCCGACGCCCTGAACCTGGACACGGTGGTCTTCGACATCAGCGTGACCCCCAACCGCGCGGACTGCAACTCCGTGCTGGGCCTGGCGCGCGAGGCGGCCCTGGCCTTCGGCCTGCCCCTGACCCTGCCCAGGCTGGAGCTCAAGGAATCCGGCCCGGACTGCACGGGCATGGTGGACATCGCCATCGACGATCCGGCCCAGTGCCCCCTGTTCCAGGGCCGCGTGATCAAGGACATCACCGTGGGCCCGGCCCCGGCCTGGATGCGCTACCGGCTCATCGCCTGCGGCCAGCGGCCCATCAGCAACGTGGTGGACGTGTCCAACTACCTGATGTTCGAGATGGGCCACCCCAACCACGCCTACGACCTGGACCTCCTCAAGGGCCCCGCCATCCGCGTGGGCCAGGCCGACGAGGGCATGAAGTTCACCACCCTGGACGGCCAGGAGCGCACCCTCTCGGCCTCGGACCTGATGATCTACGACGCCGAGCGGCCCGTGGGCCTGGCGGGCGTCATGGGCGGCGAGGAGACCGAGGTCCACGACGGCACGAAGAACGTCTTCCTGGAGCTGGCGGTGTTCAACCCGCCCACCATCCGCAAGACCGCGCGCCGCCAGAGCCTGCCCAGCGAGGCTTCCTACCGCTTCGAGCGCGGGGTGGACCAGGCCATGGCCCGCTACAGCCTGGACCGCGCCGCTTCCATGATGGCCGAATACGCGGGCGGCACGCTGTTGCCCGGGGCGTGCGTGAACGAGCCCCGGCCCTGGGCCAACAAGACCATGGTCCTGCGCCGCGAGCGCGCCGAGAAGCTGCTGGGCATCGAACTTTCCGAAGACTTCTGCGACACCACCCTCACGGGCCTGGGCTGCAAGGTGGACTCCTCCGACCCCGCCCTGTGGCAGGTGGAGGCCCCGAGCCACCGCCTGGACCTGGAGCGCGAGGTGGACCTCATCGAGGAGCTGGCGCGCGTCCACGGCATGGACCGCATTCCCGCGGTGCTGCCGCGCGTGTCCAAGTCCCTGGAGACCATCGGCCAGGAGGACACCCGCTTCGCCTTCAACATGCGCCTCAAGCACTGGGCGCAGGGCGTGGGCCTGCGCGAGGCCGTGAACTACAGCTTCGTGGGCGGCGACGAGCTGGACCTCCTGGGCCTGCCCGTTGAAAACCGCGTGGCCGTGATGAACCCCCTGTCCGAGGACCAGGACGTGATGCGCACGGCCCTGGCCCCGGGGCTCCTGCGCAACGTGCGCACCAACGTGGGCCAGGGGGCGCGGCGGCTGCGGCTGTTCGAGGTGGCGCACATCTTCGAGGCCGACGCGGCCTCCGAGACCACGGTCACGGAATCCATCCGCCTGGGCCTGTTGGTCTACGGCCGCCGCGAGCGCGAGCGCTGGCCCTGGCCCGAGGACGAGTTCGCGGGCTACGAGGACGTCAAGGGCCTCGTGGAGCACCTCGTCGCCGGCCTGGGCCTGCCCGGGACCGACTACGAGACCGTGGCGGACCATCCGTATCTTTCGCCCTGCGCCAGGGCCGTCCTGGGGGGCGAGGTCCTGGGCTATCTGGGCCGCGTACGCGACGAGGCGGCGGACCGCTATAACGCACGGCGCGAGGTCTGGCTGGCCGAGATGGACGTGGACCGGCTGCGCGTCCTGCACGAGGGGCTGGCGCCCGGGTTCGCGGACCTGGCCAAGTTCCCGCCCGTGCGCCGCGACATCACGGTCATGGCGCCCCAGGGGCTGGCCGTGGGCGCCATCGTCAAGGCCGTAGAGGACATGGGCGTGGACCTCTTGGAGGACGTGGCCATGGTCAACCTGTTCGTGCCCGAGGGCGGGGACGAGCGCAACGTCACCGTGCGCCTGACCTATCGCCACAAGGAGCGCACGCTCAAGGACAAGGAAGTGGACAAGCGCCACGCCAAGGTCGTGGCGGAGCTGCAAAAGGCGTTGCCCGTCCGCATCTAGGCCGCGAGGCCGGACGCACGGGAAGCGCGGCGGGAGCCGCGCAAGGGGGAACCGCATGGGCAGGACCTACCGCATCGGCAAGGCCGCAAAGCTGCTGGACCTGAACACGTCGGTGCTGCGCTATTGGGAGAGCGAATTCCCCCAGATCCGGCCCATCCGCACCCCCAAGGGCCAACGCCTGTACAACGACGGGCACCTGGAGCTGTTAAAGCGCATCCAGTACCTGCTGCACGACGAGGGCCTGACCATCGAGGGCGCGCGCAAGCGCCTGGAGCTGGACCAGCGCGCGGCGGACGAGGCCAACCCCGACGCCAAGGTGGACGCCCTGAAACGGGAGCTGCACGACGAGCTCCTGGAGCTGCGCAAGCTGCTCAGAAATTCCGAGACATGAAACCCCGGCCCGGCCGGGGTTTTTCTTTGGCGCGGGGCGCGACCTTGGGGTGCGCGAGGGCTGCCTTTCGCGGCCTTGTGTCGTATGCTCGGGCCAAACAGGGAGATAGCCATGGAAACAGCGCTGACGTGGATACTGACCTGCCTGAGCATCACCGGGGTGATACTGACCGTGAAGAAGAGCCGCATGGGCTACGCCTTCTTCGTGGTGGCCAACGCTGGCTGGATCACCGTGAACATCCGCAACGAAATCTACGCCCAGGCCTTCCTCTTCGCGGTCTACACCTGCCTCTCGGTCTGGGGCTTCATCGAATGGACGCGCAAGCCGCCCTGCAAGGACTAGCGAACCGTTTCCACTAATTGCGCACGCCCCGCAAAACAGGGTTGACTTTCCCGCGTCGAAGCTCTAGGTATTCCTTCCCCGCGCGCAACAGCGCGTGAGACTCCGTCGGGATGTAGCGCAGTCTGGGAGCGCACTTGAATGGGGTTCAAGGGGTCGAAGGTTCAAATCCTTTCATCCCGACCATGAAGATCAAGGGCTTACGGTGAAAACCGTAAGCCCTTTTTCGATTATTACTATATTTATAATATTTCTCTATGTATCCAGCTGATTACAATAATTACATAGTCACTATCAAATGGGCGTTCTCTTTTTGCCGATGACTTTTTTGGGGTCTAGACCATAGAAAAGGCAGATAGCTGCTTGCTTTTCTACGCGTTCACCCCATAAAGTCTTCGGACAGGTGCGACAATGCGAGATCAAGATATTCGACAGGCGCTCCATTCAACCATGCTCGCCGGGTTCCACTCGGATGGGTCATTAGTTCTTGACGAACTAGGCCTTTGCAACGGAGCGACCCGTGTAGATATTGCAGTAATTAATGGTCAAATTCATGGCTATGAAATCAAAAGTGACAAAGACACTCTTGAACGCCTGCCTCGACAAATTGAACTTTATAGTCAAGTACTAGACACAGCGACTTTGGTTGTCGGCATGGCACACTTGGAACACGCCCTTGAAATGCTACCCGCATGGTGGGGCGTGATCCTGGCAGAAAGCCATCGAGGCGAAATAATTTTAAATAAAGTGCGCACTGGGGCAGCTAACCAAAGTGTGGATTCCTTTGTTTTGGCCTCGTTTCTCTGGAAGCATGAGGCATTGGAACTCTTACACCGGCATGGCATCGACGGACAGGACAACAAACCTCGCAAAATTCTCTGGGCTAGGCTGGCTGAGGAACTTGACCAGCAATCTCTGAACCAAGCTGTCCGCCAAGCGCTTAAAGCACGAGGTAATTGGCGAGTTGCCTTGAAACAAACGTCAGATGGTGATTCACACCAACCTCGACCCATGTCGACGAGTTGCCTGGCCCCCTCGTGCGATGATGGGCACAGTTGTCAATATATCTATCCCCCTCCGAGAACATAGGGCCACAGTATTCGATCCGTTCCACGACCTGTTTTGCAAGATCGTGGTACTGCTCGAATCCATTCCGCTTTGTACTCTTGCCCTTAACAACCAACCAATGTTCGTCCGTTGTGTAGCGAATCTTCGCTGAGACATCCATGTACGGCTCAAAATCGAAGGGCACAGCAGAACTAATGGCGTAGTCTCCAAAAGAGGGCCTCCGCATAAGACCTCCCCCTTTTACCATCTGGGTCCACAGTATCCATGCGTTACGAGGAAGCAGAGCCGAGTCCTGCGGCCGTACATTTAGCGTTTCCGGATAGCCTGTGCCCGCGAGGGTAAAAGTCTTCCATTCCCGCAGATGGGCAACGCCGTTCACGAGGCCAACGACGGTCTGAGGAGCGCCAAACATGAGCGGTGGCACGGCACCAAGGTCAAAAACAAGGTGTACGTTGCCTGGCTGAACGCCGAGCAAGGCAAGCAAGCTAGAAAGGCCGTCATTTATTGCAAGCAGTGACGCGTTGCCAACCTTGATTCGGAAGCAAACCTCACCATTTGTGAGAGGCATCAATTCCCGCACAGCGGCCTTTTCCTCCTGTGACCTCTCCAAGCCTGTGACAGGGATAGGCGCTCCGCCTACGCTCGCAAGGACATGAATGATAGCCGGAAGCCACGGAAACAACTGCGGAGACAAACGCACTCCATCCAGAAAAATGGTCCCAGGATGTGGCCACGCGACGCCAAACGAATCAATGGCGTGGCCCAGAATGTCTTCCTGTGTGACTCGTTTCTTTGTCTTAGCAAAAAGTTCCTTCTGGACCTCAAACAACGGAATCATGTTCCCCGCGAGATCAGCTTCGAGCGCAGCTAGCCCTTTAAATTCACCAGCTTTTGTCTGAAGAATTGGTACGTAAAGGCTCGGCATGGAATCCCCCCTTGCACATTTTTTACGCTTGTAGCTAACTAAAAAGCTGTCTTTTAATATCGCATAATGCAACTTTTGATGTCATAAACGAATACCCCCATAGTCTATCAGTTCATAATCAGGCAACCACTTTTTCTAATTATTCTTATCCAGATAGCAACCTTCCAACTAAATCGCCCCTTATCCGAATGTTAGACTACAACACTGGGCCAACAATACAGATAATTTTAATGTTACGATATAATTGATGCCTATAGCGTTGCCCTGTCGCCACACGCAACGAGGGCTTCAAGCATTAGCTTGAAGCCCTCGTTATTACCTTTGCAGCAGAACGTTACCCTCAGCCAGATTGTAGAATTACTCCCCCCAGCCCCCGCCGCCAGGGGTTTCCATGCGGATGATGTCGCCTTTTTTCAACGGGGTGTAGAATTTGCCCGGCTGGGGCAGGGTTTGGCCGTCGCGGATCAGGACGTTGAAGCCGGGCTGGCCGGGCTGGCCGCCCGCCAGGCCGTAGGGGGCGTGGTCGCGGCGTTCGGAGAGGACCGTGATCTCGCAGTCCGAGAGCAGCTCGATCTCGCGCACCAGGCCGGAGCCGCCCGGGTGCCTGCCCGCGCCGCCCGAGCCCCGGCGCACCGCGTAGGTGTTCACGCGGAAGGGGTAGCTGTATTCCAGGGCCTCCACGGGCGTGTTCAGCGTGTTGGTCATGTGCGAGTGCACCGCGCTCTCGCCCGGGCCCTTGGCCGACGCGCCCATGCCGCCCGCCAGGGTCTCGTAGTAGGCGAACGGCAGGCCCGTGCGCTCGTCCATGCCGCCGATGGTCATGTTGTTCATGGTGCCCTGGCTGGCCGCGGGGATCAGCTCTGGCACGGCCCGGGCCAGCGCGCCCAAGACCACGTCCACCACGCGCTGGGACGTCTCCACGTTGCCCCCGGCCACGGCCGCCGGGAACTTCGCGTCCAGGATGGAGCCCTTGCGCGTGAGCACGGTCAGCGGCTTCAATATCCCCGCGTTGGTGGGCACGTCGCCCTGAATCAGCGACCGGAACACGTAGAGCACGGCCGAAAGGGTGATGGAGCGCACGGCGTTGACGCTGCCGCCCACCTGGTCGCCCGAGGCCGTGAAGTCCAGCTCGGCCTCGTCCCCGCGCACGGTGAGCGTCACGGAGATGGGCACGTCCCTATCCTCCAGGCCGTCGCCGTCCATGACGTCGGTGAAGGAATAGCTGCCGTCGGGCAGCGCGGCCACGGTCTTGCGGCAGAAGGTCTCGGCGTAGTCCACCAGGCTCCCCGCATAGAAATCCACGGTCTCGCGCCCGTACTTGGCCATCAACTCGCCGAGCCGCCGCACGCCCGTGACGTTGGCCATGACCTGGGCCGCGAAGTCGCCCTCGCGCTCCACCGGGGTGCGCACGTTGTTCAGGATCAGGCGCATCACCGGGCCCACCATCTCGCCGCCCTCCACCACCTTGGTGGGCGGGATGATGATGCCCTCCTGGTACAGGGACGATGACAGGGGCATGGACCCCGAGGCCATGCCGCCCACGTCCGCGTGGTGCGCGCGGTTGGCCACGTAGAACGCGGGCGCGTCCGCGCCCTCCTCGAACACCGGGGCCACCAGGGTGATGTCCGGCAGGTGCGTGCCGCCCTTGAAGGGGTCGTTGAGCATGACCATGTCCCCGGGCGCGAAGTCCACGGCCTCGATGGCCGACTTCACGGACAGGGGCATGGACCCCAGGTGCACGGGGATGTGCGCGGCCTGGGCGATCATGTCCCCTGCGGCGTCGAACACCGCGCAGGACAAGTCGCGCCGCTCCTTGATGTTCGGGGAGAACGCCGTGCGCGTGAGGGTCACGCCCATCTCCTCGGAGATGGCCGCGAAGCGGTTCTTGAACACTTCCAGCAGGATGGGATTCGCTTTCATATCTGTTCCCCGGGCCGGGACCGGCCCCTAGTCGATGTCGAAGATCAGGTTGCCCCAGGCGTCCACCCGGCCCTTGGCGAAGGGCGGGATGACGATGGTGGAGCTGTACTCCACCAGGATGGCCGGGCCGTCCACGCGGTTGCCGGGCAGGAGCTTGTCCCGGTCGATGATGCGCGTCCGGGTGGGGCGCGAGTCGAAGACCGTCTCGGTCTCGCCCAGGACCGCCGCCCCGGGCATGGCGTCCGCCAGCTCCCCGGCCTCGGGGAATTCCGGCTTCTGGGGCAGGCCGCGCGTGCGCAGGCGGATGTTGACCACTTCCACGGTCTTGTCCGGGTTGCGGTAGCCGTACTTCTGCTCGTGCAGGGCCGCGAAGCGCTCCACCCAGTCGTCGCCGAAGGGCACGATGATCTCGAAGGACTGGCCCCGGTAGCGCATGTCCAGATAGCGCTCCACCAGGATGTCGGCCTCGGCGAAGCCCTCGGCCATGAGGTCCGCGCGGCCCTGGGCCTCCAGGGGGGCGAAGAGCCCGGCGATGTCCCCGGCCGTGGCGTTGTGCTGGTCGCGCATCACCGTGAGGGAGTAGTCCTTGATGACGTCGGCCATGACCATGCCCACGGCCGAGAGGATGCCCGGGTTCTTGGGCACGAAGAGCTTGGGGATGGTCAGCAGCTTGGCCAGGAAGGCGCAGTGCATGCCGCCCGCCCCGCCGAAGGAGAACATGGTGAACTCGCGCGGATCAAAGCCGCGCTCCACGCTGATGACCCGGATGGCCCGCTCCATGTTGGCGTTGGCGATGTCCAGGATGCCCTCGGCCAGCTCCACGGGGGAGAGCCCGGCGCGCGCGGCCATGTCCTCCATGGCCGCGTTCAGCTTGTCGGTCTGAAGGGTCATCTCGCCGCCCAGGAAATGCTCGGGGATCAGGCGGCCCAGGTAGAGGTTGGCGTCGGTGACGGTGATCTCCGAGCCCTTGCCGTAGCAGATGGGCCCGGGGTCAGCGCCCGCGCTCTCCGGGCCCACGGTCAGCGACCCGCCCGCGTCCAGGCGCGCGATGGACCCGCCGCCCGCGCCCACGGTGTGGATGTCGATCATGGGCACCTTCACGGGATAGCCCTCGATGGACGACTCCAGGGTCAGTGGCAGCTCCCCGTCGATGAGGGCCACGTCCGAGGACGTGCCGCCCATGTCGAAGGTGATGAGCCGCTCGCAGCCCGCCATGCGCCCGATGGCGTGGGCGCCCACGGCCCCGCCCGCCGGGCCGGAAAGGATGGTGCGCACGGACTCGCTCATGGCCGTCTCCGCGGAGATGGAGCCGCCGTTGCTCTGCATGATGCGCAGGGTTTGCCCGCCCACGGCCTTTTGCAGCCGCGTGAGGTACTTGGACATCTTGGGCGAGACGTAGGCGTTGATGGCCGTGGTGGAGGTGCGCTCGAACTCGCGGAACTCGGCCAGGATCTCGTGGGACACGGACACGGGCAGGCCCAGCTCCGTGAGGGCCTCGCGCACCAGGTTCTCGTGCTCCGGATTCTGGAAGGAAAAGAGCAGGCACAGGGCCACGGACTCCACGTCCTGTTCCTTGAGGGCCGCGAGCACAGGCGCGAGGCTCTCCCGGGACAGGGGCTCCACGATCCCGCCGCGCTGGTCCACGCGCCCGGGCACGCCGAAGCGCAGTTCGGGCGGCACGATGTGCGGGGTGCGGCGGTAGGAAAGGTTGTACAGCTCGCGGCGGTTCTGGCGGCCGATCTCGATGACGTCCTCGAAGCCCGCGTTGGTGATCAGCGCGGTTTTCACGCCCTTGCGCTCCAGGATGGCGTTGGTGGCCACGGTGGAGCCGTGGACCACGGACACGGGCCGCCCGGCGGCGATGTGCTCCAGGCCCCGGATCACGGCCTCCGACGGGTCGCGGGGCGTGGACAGGCGCTTGTGCACTCCCCAGGAGTCGCCGTCCTTGTATATGAAATCCGTAAAGGTTCCGCCCGTATCCACTCCGACAATGAGCATCGATCTTCCTCCGCGACAGGTCTGTGGGCTGGTTGGCAGGGCGGCAGGGACGCCGCCGGGACCGCCTCATCAAGCAAGGAGCATTCCACTCGCGCCCCCGGGCCCGCGCAAGCGGTGGCCGGGGCTCCCTCGTGCGCGCGCTCCGATCTTTATGACAATTTTCAGTACTTGCCCATTATTTTTTGGACATTATTGTCCAACTTGAATACGGTTTCCCATCATTTATGCAGCGTATCCCAAGGAATGCCGCGCCCCGGGCGCATGGCATCGTCCTTGCTTTACTTATGGCGTGCACACGGGCAACCGCGTCCGGCCATCCGCCCGGACGCCTCAATACACATTTCTAACCCCAAGGAGTCCACGGTGCTCAAGAAATTCGTTCTCCTGACGCTGTTTATTCTCGGCTCGGCCATCCCGGCCCTGTCCGCCGACACGGTCAAGATGGACTGCAACGCCATCTACGGCGCCAGCAACTTCCACTCCCAGGGCGCCGTGCTCTTCGCCGACACGGTGAACAAGTACACGGACGGCTCCGTGACCATCGCCGTGCACCCCGGCGGCAGCCTGGGCTTCAAGGGCCCCGAGCTCCTCAAGGCCGTGAAGGACGGCGTGCTGCCCATGTCCGACATCCTGATGGGCGTGGTGGCCGGCTCCGAGCAGATTTTCGGCCTGAGCTCCATGCCCCTGGTGGTGGACAGCTACGACGAGGCCAGGAAGTTCTATGACGCGGCCAAGCCCTACTACGAGAAGGCCTGCGCCAAGTGGAACCAGAAGCTGCTCTACGCCGCGCCCTGGCCTCCCAGCGGCCTGATCACCAAGCAGCCCGTCAACACCATCGACGACTTGAAGGGCCTCAAGATCCGCACCTACGACAAGAACGGCGCGACCTTCCTGTCCATGGCCGGGGCCAGCCCCATGAGCCTGCCCTGGGGCGAGTTGTACTCCGCCCTGCAGACCGGCCTGGCCGACTCCGTGCTGACGTCGGCCGTGTCCGGCAAGGACGGCAAGATGTGGGAAGTGCTCGGCAGCTTCACCAAGATCTACTACGCCCACCCCCTGAACATGCTGGTGGTCAACCTGGACTACTGGAAGGCCCTGTCCAAGGACCAGCAGGCCGCCATGCTCAAGGCCGCCGCCGAGGTGGAGCAGCACCAGTGGCAGGCCTCCATGGACAGCAACAACGAGTCCCTGAAGGCGCTCAAGGACAACGGCATGGCCATCGCCGACGGCTCCCCCGAGCTGATGAAGGCGCTCAAGGCCAACGCGGGCAAGATGCTCGACGAGTTCAAGGCCGGGGCCAAGAAAAACACCAAGGCCGCCCTGGATGCCTACCTTGGCAAGTAAGTCCATGCGGACAATCATTCGCTTCATCGAGGGCCTCTCCGCGGGGGGGGCCCTCCTTTCCTCCCTGGGCATGGTCTTCATCGTGGGGCTGATCCTGCTGGAAACCGTGCTGCGCGCCTTCTTCAACACCTCCACCCTGGTGGCCAGCGAATACGGCGGCTACGCCCTGGTGGGGCTGGTGCTCTTCGGCCTGTCCTACACCATGCGCGAGAACGGCTTCATCCGCATCACGCTGTTGTACATCCACCTGCCCAGGCGGGCCCGGCGCGTGGCGGACATCCTCTGCGGGCTGGCGGCCTGCGCGCTGACGGCGTTCCTGCTCTTTTTCTCGGTGCAGATGGTCTATGAAACCTGGGGCCTGGAAATGACCGCGGACTCCATCTCCGAAACCCCGCTCTGGATTCCGCAGCTGTTCATCCCCCTGGGGCTCCTCCTGTTCCTGCTCCAGTGCGCGGCCTACGTGGCCAAGAGGCTCCTCGATGATAAGTGATCCCCTGTTGTTGACCATCTGCCTGGTCCTGTTCATGGCGCTTCTTCTGGTCTGCAGCCTGTGGATCGGCTTCTCCCTCTACGCCACCGCCGTCTTCGGCATGCTCATCTGCAAGCTGAACCTGCCGCCCACCATGTCCGTGTGGAACAAGATTGGCGACCTGATGGCCAACTCGGTCTGGAACTCCATGAATTCCTGGTCCCTGTCGGCCCTGCCCCTGTTCATCCTCATGGGCGAGATCCTCTACCGCACGTCCATCTCCACCAGGCTCTTGAACGGCCTGGTGCCGTGGCTCTCGGCCATTCCCGGGCGGCTGTACCACATCAACGTGGTGGCCTGCTCCCTGTTCGCGGCGGTGTCCGGCTCCAGCGCGGCCACCACGGCCACGGTGGGCAAGATCACCTACAACGAGCTTTCCTCGCGCGGCTACGACAAGAGCCTGTCCATCGGCTCCCTGGCCGGGTCGGGCACCCTGGGCTTCCTCATCCCGCCCAGCCTGATCATGATCATCTACGGCATCCTCTCGGACACCTCCATCGGCCAGCTGTTCATCGCCGGGATTCTGCCGGGGCTCATGCTGGCGGGCGTCTATTCCGCCTTCATCGCCTTGCGCTGCGCCATGAAGCCCGGGCTGGTGCCCGAGTCCGACGAGACCTACACCTGGGGCGACCGGCTGCGCAGCCTGCGCGACCTGTTCCCGGTGTTCCTGCTCATCGTCATCGTGCTCGGGGGCATCTACGCGGGCCTGGCCACGCCCACCGAGGCCGCGGCCCTGGGCGTGGTGGGGGCCGTGGGCATCGCGGCCTGGTTCCGGAACCTGACCGTCAAGGGCCTCATGGAGGCCTTCCGCTCGGCCGTGAAGACCAGCGGCATGATCTGCTTCATCATCTCCGGGGCGGCGTTCCTGTCCCAGGTGGTGGGCTTTCTGGGCATCGCCACGGCCCTGTCCCGCTACATCGCCGGGCTGGGCCTGTCGCCCTACATGCTGATGCTGGTGCTGGGGCTGATGTACGTGGTCCTGGGCATGATCCTGGACGGCATCTCCATCGTGGTCATGACCCTGCCCATCGTCCTGCCCATCGTGGTGGGCGCGGGCTTCGACCCGCTGTGGTTCGGCATCTTCGTGGTCTTCATGGTCGAGCTGTCCCAGATCACCCCGCCCGTGGGCTTCTCCATCTTCGTGATCCAGCACATCTCCCACGAGGACGTGCGCTCCATCCTGGTGGCCACCTTCCCCTTCTTCCTGATCATGGTGCTCATGGTCATCATCGTGACCCTGTTCCCGGAGCTGGTTTTCTACCTCCCGCAAAAAATGGTGGGGTAGACTGATGGGCAAGGCCGACGGGCCGCCCCGCGAATCCCGCTCGAAACGGGTCCCGGCCATGGTCCGGGACCCGTTTCTTGACTTGGCCAGGATTTCGGATATCTTACGTTTGGCAATTTTGCCAAATATAATTGCGCCCACGGGCGCCACGCCCACAGGAGCCACGCTTGCCCGCCAAACACCGCTCTGCGCCGCCCATCGCCATGCGCCTGACGGCCACGATCGTCCTTGCCATCCTGATTTCCCTCTCCGCACCGGCAAGGGCGGGGCAGCTGGAAGTGGCCCCCGAGGACGTACCCGTGCAGGGCATGGTCACCCTGGTCGACATCGGGGCCAAGAAATGCATCCCCTGCAAGATGATGGCTCCCATCCTGGACAAGCTCGAAGCGGAGTACCGGGGCCGGGCGGCCATCCGGTTCATAGACGTCTGGGAAAACCGCCGCGCGGGCGAGATGTTCGACATCCAGCTCATCCCGACGCAGATTTTCTACGACGCCGCAGGCAAGGAAGTGGACAGGCACCAGGGCTTCCTGGCCGAGGACGCCATCAAGGCCAAGCTCGCCCGGCTGGGAGTGGAATAGCCCCATGGATTCGCTGTTCGTCACCATCAACGCCTGGATCACGGGCGGGACCCTGCTGGCGGCCCTGGGCAGCCTGCTGTGGGGCATGGTCAGCGTCCTGTTCAGCCCGTGCCACCTGGCCTCCATCCCGCTGATAGTCGGCTACGTGGGCGGGCAGCGGCGGCTGGTGGAGGGCCGCCTCGCGGCGCTGTACGCGGTCCTGTTCTCCTGCGGGCTGTTCCTGACCATCGCCGCCGTGGGCGTGATCTGCTCCTGGCTCGGCTCCATGATGGGGGAGATCAGCCCCTATTGGACCGTGCTGGTGGGGCTGGTGCTGGTCTGGCTGGCCCTGGACATGCTCGGGGTGGCGGCCTGCTCCGTCTCCGGGGGCCTCATGGCCGGGCTGAAGGTCCGGGGGGCATCGGGCGCGTTCATTCTCGGCCTGGCCTACGGCGTCCTGTCCGGGTCCTGCACCTTCGGCTTCATCGCCCCCATCCTGGCCATCATCACCGTCCAGGGCGAACTCCTCCGGGGCACGCTGTACATCCTGCTCTTCGGCCTGGGGCACTGCATCCCCATCGCCGTGGCGGGCAGCTCCACGGCCCTGGTGCGCCGCCTCCTGGACAACAGCGCCTGGCAAAGGGGCAGCGGCGCCTTCCGGCGCCTGGCCGGGGGCGTGGTCGCGCTCATCGGGCTCTACTTCATCGTGCAGCCCTTCTGGACGGGTTGAACCCGGCCCCGGGCATTCACAGACGCGCAACGCACGAGGGGCGTCCCGATCCGGGGCGCCCCTCGTGCGTTGCGTGCCGACGGCCCGGCGGCTACTACAGGTTCACGGCGTCCTGGGCCAGGGCCAGGGCGCGCTTGCAGCGCTTGGCCGCGCCCTCGCGCAGCACGCTCTGGAATTCCCGCAGGATGGTGCAGCAGTTGCGCGAGGCCTGCGGGCTGACACGCTGCAGGATATGGGGGGTGAAGTGGACGCGCCGCGCCAGGAGGTCGAAAACGGCCTCGCCCGGGGCGGGCTCGTGCTCCGTGCGGCCCACGATGTACTGCTGCCCGGGGTGGTGGGCGTCGGAGCCCACGGACCAGCCCGTATGCTGCCCGCCGCGCAGGTGCAGGGGCAGGTCCAGGGTCAGCCCGAGGTTCTCCACGGTGTTGGGGAACAGGGGCGTGATGCGGCTGACGTGCATGCGGTGGCTGATGTTCAGGGCCGAGCCGTTGTGGATCTCCACGTAGTCCACGTCGTTCAGCAGGTTCAGGTAGTCCCGGCGGGACAGGACCCGGCCCGCGCCCGTGCGGCCGATGTGGAAGGGGTGCGGCACCAGGGCCAGCGCGCCCATGTCCCGGGCCATGCGCCCCACGTCGCGCACGGGCCAGAAGAAGGTGCGCGTGGCCGCGAGGCCCCGGCGCAGGGCGTCCTCGTCCCGGAACAGGAAGATGATCTCCACGCCCTCGGCGCTGACCTCCTCCACCCCCGGCAGGATGGCGGCGTCCGTGTCCCGTGCGGCCTCGGCCAGACGCAGGTAGGCCGTGAGGGGCTGCTTGAAAGCGTGCTCCGTGGAGGCCACGCAGTGCAGGCCGTGGCGCTGGAAACCGGCCGCACAACGCCTGAGCCGCAGGAGATTCCTCCTGCCGCCGCCGTCACCGATGTTGGCATGGAAATGCAGATCGCACAGGATCATGAATGGTTCCCGACCGACGCGGGAATAGGCCCGGACAGCCCGCGTCAGTTGGAAACCTATATTCAGCCCCACCCCCTGTCAAGCGGCGGTTTTCGCCTGCGCATTGCCTTTCGGCGCGCTTCCCCGTATGCCGGAAACGGATCGCGGGCCTCCCCGCCGGACACGAACCACAGGAAACGCATGCGCTTCATCCACAACACAGGGACGGACCCGGCCTTCAACCTCGCGGCCGAGGAATGGCTTTTCGCCAACACGGACCGCGACGTGTTCATGCTCTGGCGCAACGCCCCGGCCGTCATCGTGGGCCGTAACCAGAACACCCTGTCCCAGATCGACGAGGAATTCGTGCGCCAGCGGGGCATCCCGGTCATCCGCCGCCTCACCGGGGGCGGGGCCGTGTTCCACGACCTGGGCAACGTGAACTTCACCTTCATCAGCCTCGCGCGCGGCGGGCCGGACCTGGACTTCGGCCGCTTCACCGAGCCCATCCTCGCGGCCCTGCGCGCCATGGGCGCGCCCTGCGAATTCGACGGGCGCAACGACCTGGTCATGGATGGCAGGAAATTCTCGGGCAACGCCCAGCACGTGGCCGGGGGCCGGGTCCTGCACCACGGCACCCTGCTCTTTTCCGCCGAGATCGCGGACCTCTCCGGGGCCCTGCGCGTGGATCCCGAGAAATACCGCGACAAGGCCGTGCAGAGCGTGGCCAAGCGCGTGACCAACATCGCCAGCCACCTGCCCGAGCCCATGGACGTGGAGACGTTCATCACCCGCCTCATGGCCCTGGTGTCCGAGGACGCGGCTGGCGGCGACCTGTCCCTGGCCCCGGGCGAGACCGGGGCCATCGACGCCCTGGCCGAGGCCAGATACCGCACCTGGGACTGGAACTACGGGCATTCGCCCAAATACGGCTTCACCCGCTCCACGCGCACCCCGGGCGGGGTGCTGGAGGCGCATCTGGAGGTGCGCGACGGGGTCATCCGGGGCGTGCGCCTGTTCGGAGACTATTTCGGGGTCCGCGACGTGGCGGAACTGGAGGGGAAGCTCCTGGGCTGCCGCCACGAGCGCGACGCCCTGGCCCATCGCCTGCACGGCGTCCCTCTCGGCGACTACCTGCGCGGAGTCGAGCTCCCCGCCTTCCTGGACTGCCTGTTCTAGGACGCCGGGGCGCTGTTCCATTTTCGACCACCGCCCCCGCCGCCCACGGCGGCGCGCCGGGCATGAACAATGAAACAAGCTGTAATTAAAAGATATATCGGCAAACCATCCAGACGTTCTCCCGAGGCATAGTCCTTGCTCATCCCGGGCATGGACCAACCTTCAACCCAGGAGAGAACGCCATGGATGCAGCGGAACAGGCATCGCAGACCCTTGCCAGGATGCAGCAGCGGGCCGAAAACGTGTTCACCCATTACCTCGATTTCACCAAGCAAATCGGCCAGTTCGGTCCCATCGACCACAAGACCCAGGAGCTGATCCTCACGGCCTGCGCCATGATGTCCCAGTGCGCGCCCTGCATCTCGTTGCACGTGCAGGGGGCGGCCAGCCTGGGGGCCACCAAGGAGGAGGTCCTGCAGGCGGCCATGCTGGCCATCTCCATGGGCGGGTCGCCCAAGATGATGTACATGCACAACGTATTCGAGGAAGTGGACGACCTCTACGACTGAGCCCTCTTGGGAGGGCCGAACTCCAACGGAGACTTGGATGACGAAGCTCGACGTGCGAACCCACCATGCCATCGACGCCACCCTCTGCGGCACGCCCGTGGAACTGGCCCCCGGCCACTGCGTGGTGCGCCTTGAAACCCTGCCCTGCATGGCCGCCGACGCCAGCGGCCTGGTGCACGGCGGGTTCGTGTTCGGCCTGGCGGACTACGCGGCCATGCTGGCCGTGAACCACCCCAACGTGGTGCTGGGCTCGGCCGAGACGCGCTTTCTCGCGCCCGTGCGCGCGGGCCAGACCGTGGAGGCCAGGGCCGCCTGCGACCCGGCCGAGGGCCGCAAGCACCAGGTGGAGGTGGAGGCCTTCTGCGAGGGCAAGCCCGTGTTCCGGGGGCACTTCACCTGCTTCGTCACCGAGCGCCACGTCCTGGCTCCGTCCTGACCCCGGACAAAACACGGGGCCGGAACCCGCGCGGGTCCCGGCCCTTTTTCATATCCCCGCCCGGCTCTCAGCCGAACAGCGTATCCCCGCTGACGTTGCCCAGGCCCGGGTGCACGTCGAAGCGCACCACGCCCACGGGCACGTCCACGGCCGCGGCCACGCGCGCCGCGCCCGCGTTGCCGAAGCCGCCGCAGAGTTCGATGGCCGCGATGCCCTCGTCGTCCACCAGTTCCCTGGCCAGGGCCTCGGCCTGGTCGTAGGAGCCCACGGCCACGGCCAACAGATGGACCTGGTCCGTGAGCACCCAATTCCTGTGGGTCCCGGGGTCGCCCTGAGGGGCGATGAAGATGAAGGCCGCCTTCAATGGTTCGCTCATGGTGTTTCTCCCGCTTTTTCGCTCTGCCGGTTGATGAAAAGTTCCCGTTCCCGGGCCAGATCCATGACCCGGGCCACGTCCACCACCCGGGGGCCGTCCGTGGTCAGGCGCACCGCGGCGCGGCTCCTGCGCCGCACCTCCACCTCGCGCTCCCCGTCCACGGCCACGATGCAGGGCGCGACGCCCACCTCGTGGATCTCCCCGGGCAGCATGGGCGTCGCGCGGTCCACGCCCACGCGCGCGAACATGCCCGGGGCGATGGCCGCCGTGACCGTGGCCAGGGCCCCGGGGCCGGTGGTCAGCTCCAGGGCCAGGCCCCGGGGGTCCTGAGGTTCGATGCGCGTGAGCTGGCCGCCGATGGAGGACAGGCCGATGGCGTCGGCCCGGCAGCGGGTCAAAAAGACCTGCGGCACCCGCTCCATCTCCCACACGGCGCGCGAGGCCATGAAGACCCCGTCGAAGACCGCCGCATCCACCAGGGCAACGTCCACGGCCTCGCCGTCCACCAGAATCTCGAACATGCAGGCCCGCGTGCAGGCCGCCTCCGGCGGAACCCGGCCCGTGGCCACCAGCCCGGCGGCCAGCCCGGCCACGGTGGCCTCGGCCATCACGGGGAAGACGTTGTTGGTGCCCGTGGACAGGGGCGCCAGGGGCACGGACACCGTGCCCTTGCACACCGCGCGGCTGGTGCCGTCGCCGCCCAGCACCAGCAGGACGCCCGCGCCCTGCGCGGCCATGATTTCCGCGGCCCGCACCGTGTCCTCCTGCGTGCCCGTCAGGCGCATCCCGATGGGCTCCACCGGGATGCCCGGCTCGATGGCGTTCAGGGCCCGGGGCACGATGCCGTAGGCGTCGGGCATGTACAGCACGCGCGAGACCCCGGCCTGCTCCAGGCCGAGGATCAACCGCCGCACCATGCGCACCTTCTCCTGGTTGTCGAACACGCTGCCGTGGGCCACCAGGCGGCGGATGTCCTTGCCGGACGCGGGATTGGCCACGATGCCTGCTATGCTCACCTGCCCTCCTCCCGCCCCGGTGGCGCGGGGAAGAGGCGGCCCGCGCCGCCCCTTCCGGGTTTGCGGTTCACGGTTGACGGTGTCTCAGCGGATGGACTTGACCGCGGCCACGATGTCCTCGACCCCGGGGATGTAGGCCTGCTCCAGGGGCGGGGAGAAGGGCACCGGGCAGAAGGGCGCGGCCACCCTGCGGATGGGCGCGTCCAGGTAGTCCAGGGCGTTCTCGGCCACCATGGCCGCGATCTCCGCCCCGGGCCCGGCGAAGCCCACGGCCTCGTGGGCCACCACCAGGGCGTGGGTCTTCCTCACGGATTCGAGGATGGTTTCCGCGTCCAGGGGCTGCAGGCAGCGCGGGTCCACCACCTCCACGGACAGGCCGTCCGCGGCCAGCTTGTCCGCGGCCGCCAGGGCCGTGTGCACCATCTGGGAGGTGGCCACCACGGTCACGTCCGCGCCCTCGCGCTTGACGTCGGCCTTGCCCAGCTCGATGGCGTAGCTCTCGTCGGGCACCTCGCCCTCCATGCCGTAGAGCAGCTTGTGCTCCAGGAAGACCACGGGATTGTCGTCGCGCATGGCGGAGACGAGCAGGCCCTTGGCGTCGTAGGGCGTGGACGGCATGACCACCTTCAGCCCGGGCACGTGCATGAACCACGACTCCAGGGACTGGGAATGCTGGGCCGCCGCGCCGATGCCCGCGCCCTGGGGCATGCGCAGGGTCATGGGCACCTTGGCCTTGCCCCCGAACATGAAGCGCATCTTGGCGGCCTGGTTGAACAGCTGGTCCAGGGCCACGCCGATGAAGTCCACGAACATCAATTCTGCCACGGGGCGCAGCCCGCTGGCCGCGGCGCCCGCAGCCGTGCCCACGATGGCGCTCTCGGTGATGGGGGTGTCGCGCACGCGCTCCTCCCCGAACTGGTCGAAGAGCCCCTGGGTCACGCCGAAGCAGCCGCCGAACTGGCCCACGTCCTCGCCGATGATGAAGACCCGCTCGTCCTGCTCCATCTCCTGTCTGAGGGCCTCGTTCAAGGCCTGCAGATAGCTTTTCTTGGACATATCGTCCCTCCGTAGCGTTTTGGATTGGGAATCGCGTCCGCGCGGCCTAGGCGTAGACGTCGTCCAGCAGCTCCGCGGCATCGGGCAGGGGGCTGGCCTTGGCGTGGTCCACGGCGTCGGCCACTTCCTGCTCGATGCGGGCCCTGATCTCCTTGACGGCCTTCCCGGTCAGGGTGCCGCTCTCCACGAGCTTGTCCTCGAAGCGCGGAATGGGGTCCTTGGCCACCCACTCGTCGAGCTCCTCGTCGCTGCGGTAGACGCAGGCGTCGCCTTCGAAATGGCCGCGCCAGCGGTAGGTCTTGCATTCGATGAGGGACGGGCCCTCGCCCTTGCGCGCCCGCTTCACGGCCTCGGTAACGGCCTCGTACACGGCCAACACGTCGTTGCCGTCCACCACCACGCCGGGCATGTCGTAGGCCGCGGCGCGGTCCGCGATGTCCACCACGGCCATGGACTTGCACTGCGGGCAGGAGATGCCGTAGCCGTTGTTCTCGTTGACGAAGACCAGGGGCAGCTTCCAGGCGCTGGCCATGTTCAGGGCCTCCTGGGTGGTGCCCTGGTTGGAGGCCCCGTCGCCGAAGAAGCAGACGGTCACGGAATCGGACTTGGTGTACTTGGCGGCCAGGGCCGAGCCCAGGGCCAGGGGGCCGCCCCCGCCCACGATGCCGTTGGCGCCCAGGATGCCCAAGTCGAAGTCCGCGATGTGCATGGACCCGCCCTTGCCCTTGCAGTAGCCGTTCCTGCGGCCGAAGATCTCGGCCATCATCTGCTTCACGTCCCCGCCCTTGGCCAGCAGATGCCCGTGGCCGCGGTGGGTGCTGGTGATCCTGTCCTCCCTGGTCAGCCCGGCGCACGCGCCCGTGGCCACCGCCTCCTCGCCGATGTAGAGGTGCACGAATCCGGGGATCTCGCCAGCCGCGAAGAATTCCTGCAGCTTGGTCTCGAACGTGCGGATTTTGAGCATGGTCTCGTACATCCTCACCCGTGTCTTCTTGTCGGGACTCATTGTTCCACCTCCGTTATGCGTTCCCCGCGGAGCACCCGCAGGACTGTATTCCGTTCGCAGGGCCCTGGTCCGCCCCCGCGTCCTCCAGGGACACGGTGAGCGCGGCGCAGGCCATGACGATGTTGCTGACCCCGGGGCCGAAGCAGGGGACCTCCAGGCCCGGGGCCAGGAGCCCGCCCCGGACCAGCTCCAGGGACTTCTCGCCGATGGGAATGGCTTCGAGCAGGGCCTCGCGGTCCACGGCACCGGGCTCGGGAACAGCCACCAGGGCGTGCACCCGCACCCCCTGGAAGCGGTCCCGGCCGCAGATCTCCAGGATGCCGCACAGGCAGACACGGGACACGGCGTCCCTGACCGCGCGCAGGGCGGCCTTGGTCATGTCCTGGCCGTGCAGGTCCGCGCCGTAGCCCAGCTCGATGGCGAATCGCTTGGTCCGCATGGTTGCCTCCTAGGCCAACATGAGCGCCGGGTTCTCCAGCATGTCCGCCAGATCGCGCAGGAAGTTCATGGCCGGCGCGCCGTCGGCCACCATGTGGTTGAAGGTCAGGGACAGGGTCATCATGCTGCGCACGCGGACCTCGCCCCCAAGCACCGCAGGCTTCTCCACCACGCGGCCCACGCCCAGGATGCCCGTCTCCGGCGGGTTGAGGATCGGGGTGAAGCCGTCCACGCCGAGCATGCTGACGTTGGTGATGGTGAAGGTGCCGCCGCTGATCTCGTCCATGGTCAGGCCGCCGTGCCTGGCCCGGCCCGCCACGTCGCGCACGCGCACGGACAGCTCCTCCAGGGAATAGGCGTCCGCGCCCTTGACGTTGGGCACGATGAGCCCCTGGTCCAGGGCCACGGCCACGCCCAGGTTCACGTTCCCGTGCAGGCGGATGCCCTCCTCGCCCAGGGTGGAGTTCAGCATGGGGTGCCGCTTGAGGGCCCGGCACACGGCAAAGCAGATGATGTCGTTGTAGGACATGCGGTAGTCGGGATTGCTGCGGTTGCGCCCGCGCAGGGCGTCGCGCAGCTCCACCATGGGCGTGACGTCGGCCTCCACGAAGGCCGTGAGCTGGGCCGCGCCCGCCAGGCTGGCGTGCATGTTGTCCGCGATGAGCTTGCGCATGCCCTCCATGGGCAGCAGCGTGTCCTCCCCGGGCGCGGGGGCGGGGGCGGGACCGGACGCCGAAGCGGCCGGGGCCGGAGCCGGGGCCTGGGCGGGCGCGGCGGACCGGCCCGCGCTGTAGGCCGGGTTCATGGCCCGCAGGATGTCGGCCTTGGTGATGCGCCCGCCCTCGCCGCTGCCCTGCACCAGGGCCAGGTCCAGGCCCTTTTCCCGGGCGAACTGCACGGCCTGGGGGCTGGCGTTGACCCGCGGCCCGGCGCCGGCCGCGGCCTGCACGTCCTTGGCGGTGACGCGCCCGTCCGGGCCGGTGCCCACCACGGCGGCCAGGTCCACGCCCAGCTCCCTGGCCAGCCTGCGCGCCGCGGGCATGGCCGGGACGAATTCCCCGTCCCCGGCCCTGGCCGCCGGGGCGACCCGCTGTTCGGCCGGGGCCTCGGAGGCCGCAACCCCCGGGGCCACGCGCTCCACAGCCTCGCCGGGCGCGGCGATGACGCCCACCACGGCCTGCACCGGGGCCACCTCGCCCTCGGGAACCACGATCTGGGCCAGGACCCCGTCGGCCCCGGCCTCCACCGCGTTGGTGATCTTGTCCGTCTCGACCTCGAACAGCGCCTCGCCCTTTTGCACGGCCTCGCCTTCGGCCTTGAGCCAGCGGACGATCTTTCCTTCCTTCATGGTCAGGCCCCATTTGGGCATGAGCACATCGTGAGCCATGACAGGTCCTCCTGTAGTTGCAGATGACATGGCAACGATTGCAACACAGGTGCCACCAAATTAATCGATAAATTACATTGTATTATTAAATCAGGATCGGGATACGCATTGCCTTCTGTTCCAGAACGGTACACAATGAAATATATATGGGAAGAGTCCCTCGCCACGGACACGGCCCCCGGCACGCGCCCATGGCCGCAAAGGCGGCCCCGGGCGATGTTCGAAAATCGAACACTTGACGCGGCCCCGGGGATGGACAACCAGTGATCATCAAGGACTCTTCGACAGCCCGGTGAATAGCCCCTGAACGCACCGCGAACGGTCAGTCAGGAGAGATTCATGTACTCGCTCTACAGGGACAAGAACGGCTTCGGCGTACGCCGGGACGGCTCCGGGAATCCGCCGCAGAGCCCGGACATCCCGGGCCCCCGGCGGGTGAAGACCCCCAGCGTGGGCTACGTCCAGTGGAAGGCGTTCATGGACAAGGGCGCCGTGCGCGGCCCGCAGCCCGACAAGGCGCTCCTGGACTCCTGGCGGCGCTGCCGGGAGATGGATGTGGACCCGGACCCGCGCAGCTGCTGGGACTTCACGCCCATGAGCCGCATGGCGCCCTTCACCGCGACGCTGACGGACATCGGCGGCGACATCGAGGCCGAGACCTACAAGGCCATCAAGGGCAAGAACCTGCTCATCACCATCACCGACGCCAAGGGCCGCGTGGCGCGCACCTGCGGCGACCTCTCCACCCTGCGCCAGGCGGACAGGCTGAACTTCGGGCCCGGGGCCAACTGGGGCGAGTCCAGCGTGGGCACCAACGCCATCGGCACGGCCCTGGCCACCGGGCGGCCCATGCAGGTCTTCGGGGAAGAGCATTTCTGCCGCAGCCACCACCCCTGGGGCTGCACCGCGGCCCCGGTCTTCGACCCCCTGGGCGCCGTCTGGGGCTGCTTCGACATCTCCGGGCCCATGGAATCCGACCACTCCACGACCTTCGGGCTGGTGGTGGGCGCGGCCAGGGAGCTGGAAAAACGCCTTTGGCGCAAGCATCTGGCGGCCATGGAAGGCAGGTTCTGCTCCCTGTTCTCGGCCATGTTCAACTCCGTGCTCACGGGCATGCTCTCCGTGGACGGCCAGGGCCGCGTCAGCGGGGCCAACGGCGCGGCCGAATCCCTGCTGGGACGGCCCGGGAGCCTGCGCGGGCGCAGGGTCGACGAGTTCTTCGACTTCGACGTGTTCCTGGCCCGGCAAAAGCACGACTCGCCCCGGGCCGAACCCGTGCCCCTGAAATGCCTGACCAACCCCCGGCTCATGGCCCAGGCCGCGCCGGTGTTCGCGGCGGACGGGACCTGGTGCGACACGGTGATCTCCGTGTCCGAGCCCCAGCGCGTCAAGCCCCGGGACGCGGCCAAGCCCGACGCCCTCCCGTCCGACGCACGCGGGGAAGGCGGCGCGCCCAGGGGGTTCGAGGACATCCTGTTCCGCAGCCGGATCATGGCCCAGGCCATCGGCAAGGCCGCCAACGCGGCCAGGACCCCGTCCACGGTGCTGCTCACGGGCGAATCGGGCACGGGCAAGGAACTCTTCGCCCGGGGCATCCACCGGGCCGGGCCGCGCGCGAACGGCCCCTTCGTGGCCGTGAACTGCGGCGCGCTGCCCGAGAAGCTGATCCAGAGCGAACTCTTCGGCTATTGCGGCGGGGCCTTCACGGGCGCGGACCGCAAGGGGCGCAGCGGCAAGTTCCAGCAGGCCGACAAAGGCGTGCTGTTCCTGGACGAGATATCCGAGATGCCGCTGAGCATGCAGGTCAACCTGCTGCGGGCCCTGGAGGAACGGGCCGTGGTGCCCGTGGGCGGAACGCGGCCCCTGGCCGTGGACGTGAAGGTCGTGGCCGCCACCAACCGCGATTTGGCGGCGCTGGTGGCCGAGAGCGCCTTCCGCGAGGACCTCTACTACCGCATCAACGTGGTGGGCATCCGCATCCCGCCGCTGCGCGAGCGGTCCGAGGACGTGCCGCTGCTGGCCGAGCGCCACGCGCGGCGGCTGTGCGAGGAGTTCGGCCTGCGCTTCGCGGGCCTGGACGCGCAGTTCATGGAGGTCCTGGCGCGTCACCAATGGCCGGGCAACGTGCGCGAGCTCTTCAACTGCGTGGAGCACGCGGTGAACACCATGCAGGACGGGATCATCGAACCCCGGCACCTGCCCGGCTACCTGAACGCGGCCCCCCGGGCAGCCCGGAAGCCGGAAGCGGGCGGATTCCGCCTCAAGAGCGTGGAGGCCGAGACCATCCGCGAGGCCCTGCGCTACCACTCGGGCAACGTCAGCCGCGCGGCCAGGGCCCTGGGCATCGGCCGAAACACCCTGTACGCCAAGATGCAGAAATTCGGCATCCGCGGCTGACCCTCGACGCAAAAAAGGCCGCGCAAAGCGCGGCCTTTTTTGTTTTCACGAATCGCAGGGCCAGCAAGCAGATCGTTCAAAAATGGAGAGATGCAAGGCGCAAGGAAACTGCAAGACCGACGACCGACTAGCTGTTAGGCGAATCTTCGAGCCTTACAGATATTGAGAGCAGAGCTGTACTCCCCGTACGCGAGGTTTTGCAGTTTTCGCAGCAGCGAAGCGACGCAGCAGATCGCCGCTTTTCAGCGGTCTGCTAGGTTTCGTAGAGGCGCGCTCCCTGTGGCGTATCCTCCACGCGCCAGCCCGCCTTGGCCAGCTCGTCGCGCAGGGCGTCGGCCTGGGCGAAGTCCCGGGCCGCCCGGGCCACCTCGCGCCTGTTCACCAGGTCCACGGCCTCGCGCGGCCAGGCCGTGGGCGAAACGGGCAGGGCCGAGGCGTCCAGGATGCCCAGGGCCTTGTCCATGGACGACAGCCGCCCGGAGCAGGCCCGGGCCTCGTCCAGGGTCAACCGGCCCTGGCCCAGGCGGCGCTTGACGCCTCGGCAGAAGGCGAACAGTTCCGGCCAGTAGGCGTACAGGGCCAGGTCCTTGTCCAGGGCCTCGCGCAGGGAGCCCTTGGCGTCCACCAGGAGCTGCTCCACCTCCGGGCCCACGCCCCCGCCCTCGCCTCCGGGCAGGGACGCCAGGGACGCGGCCAAGTCCTGCACGGTGCGCTGGTTCCTGGCCCACATCTCCAGGGTCGGGCGCGAGAAATCCAGGGGCTTGTGATAGCCCGCGGACATCAGCCACATGCGCAGGGCCGCCGGGGCGTAGCCCCCGGCCAGGAGCGCACCCAGGTTGGCCTGGGGGAAGGCGTCCCCGGCCTTGTCGCCGTGGGCCTCGGGCTCGGCCACGGGCCGGGCCGCCATCCAGGCGCAGCCCGCGCCCCCGCCGCCCGCGGCCCACAGGGCGCGCAGGTTCTCCATGTGCGGGAAGCGATGGGCCTCGCCGCCCAGGAACACGTCGGGCGCGCCCAGGGCGCAGAGCGCAGCGGAGGCCATCTGCAGGAACCAGCTCGGCCGCACGTTGCCCCAGCTGGTCTGCCAAAATTCGCCGTCCTTGATGTCCTGCAGGGTGGCGCGCTTGAGCAGGGTGAAGTCCTGGGGGTTGGCCTTCACGTAGTCGGCCAGGTCCACGGTCTTGCCCAGGGAGAGCTTGTCCATGTCCATGTCCGTGAGCCGCCCGTAATCCGCGTCGCGCAGCACGTCGAAATACACGCTTCGGAGCTTCTCGTAGGCCAGGCCCGAGGCCAGGAGCTTTTCGCACAGGCGCGTGCAGGCGTCCATGCACTCCCCGGCCAGGGGGAAGACCACGCGCCCGGACATGCCCAGCAGCGCGGCCCTGGCCTCGATGTCCTCGCGCACCGAGGCGGCGAAGACCGCGCGCGGCATGTGCGCGGCGCGGGCCGCGGCCATGGTGCGGTCGTCCAGGTCCGCCAGCCCGGCGGCCACGCGGACCTCGGCGCCGTCCTGCTCCAGGCGGCGCGCCAGCACGTCCAGCAGCACCAAGCGCCGCCAGAACTCGGGAACGTCCCAGTTGTCCAGGCTCGGGCCCACGGTGTACAGGGACAGGCCGCCCTCGCGCGCCGTCAGGCAGGCGTCGCCCCCTGCCGCGCCGCTGATGCGCACCCCGCGCTCCTCGCGCTGGGCGAACAGCGTGGTGGACAGATAGCGTTCGCCCCCGTCGGGCATGATGACCACCACCAAGCCCTTGTCCAGGCCCTGGGCCACCTTCAGGGCCCCGGCCATGGCCGCGCCCGAGCTCATGCCCACGAGGAGCCCCTCCTCGCGCGCCAGGCGGCGGCAGAGTTCGAAGGACTCCTCGTCCTCCACGTGCACCACGTCGTCCAGCATGTGCTTGTTGTAGATGCCCGGGGGATAGGACTCCTGCATGTTCTTCAGACCCTGGATCTTGTGGCGGGCGTAGGGCTCCACCGCCACCACCCGCACCTCGGGCGAAAATTCCTTGAGGCCCTTGACCAGGCCCATGGCCGTGCCCGAGGTGCCCAGGGCGGCCACCACGTGGGTCACCCTGCCCTCGGTGGCCTCCCAGATCTCGCGCGCGGTGTTGGCGCGGTGGGCCTCGATGCAGGCGGGGTTGTTGTACTGGTCCATGAGCACGTAGGTCTCGGGCTCCTCGCGGGCCAGGCGGTAGGCCTCCTCGATGGCCCCGTCCGTGGCCAGGCGGCCCTCGGTGAGCACGATATCGGCCCCGTAGGCGCGCATGATGCGCTTGCGCTCCTCCGAGGCGGTCTCGGGCATGAGCAGCTTGAGCTTGTAGCCCTTGACCGCACAGGCCATGGCCAGGCCGATGCCCGTGTTGCCCGAAGTGGGCTCGATGATGACCTTGCCCGGAGCCAGCTCCCCGGCGGCCTCGGCGGCCTCGATCATGGCCGAGGCCACGCGGTCCTTGATGGACCCGCCGGGATTGAAGAACTCGACCTTCGCCAAAAACTCGACGCTTCCCGGAGGGGCCACGCGGTTCAGACGCACCAGGGGCGTCTTGCCCGTCAGCTGCAGGATGTTCTCATAAATCATTATATTTCCGATTGTTATACTTTCGCCCCCACGGAGCGCGCTGGCCGGCCTGAGGCCCGGCCAATGGCCTGCGCGGGTGGCAGGGTCCTTGCATTTCCTGGCCGACCCAGACCGTAAACCCGTACAGCGAGCCGAAACCATGGAACTGTTCAAATACCTGGAAAAGAACCTCGAAGCCCTGGAAGCCAAGGGCTCTCCCGTCGCGCCCTGGCTCAAGGGCCAGGATTCTGACCCGAACGCTCTGGAAAAGCAACTGGTGGCCAACCGCCACGGCCTGCTCGACCTGCCCCTTGGCGAGAACAAGCTCCTGTTCGGCGACGCGACGCCCCAATTTTTCTATCATCGCTGGCAGCCTACGGAAAAGGCCGAAAAAAGCGCCACGGTGCTCATCGGCTGCAACCTGGGCTACGGCCTGAACCACGTGCTGACCACGCATCCGCCCTCGCACGGGGTGCTGGTCATGGAGCCCCGGCCCGAGATGCTCGCGGCCTGCCTGGCCCTCACGGACTACACGCCCTTCATCAACCAGGGCCGCCTGCGGTTCCTGCCGCCCGACGAGCCCGTGCTGTACAAGGCCCTGTGCCGGCTGGACCTGCAGTTCATCTACGGCGCGGTGCAGCTGCGCGCGGACCTGCCCAGCTCCCAGATGGGCCCCGAATACGCCAAATGGTCGGCCACGGCCAAGCGCAACATGGAAAATATCGCCATGGAGCTGGTGACCCTCAGAAACCGCCAGGACACCATGGTGGACAACGAGATCGCCAACTTCCGCCAGGCCTTCGCCAACGGCAGCATAAACTCCCTGGAGGGCGCGGCCAAGGGCCTGACCGCCGTGGTCCTGGGCGCGGGCCCGTCCCTGGCCGAATTCGGCCCGGCCCTGGCCCAGAACCCCGGGCAAGCCTTCTACGCCACGGCCCTGCAGACCCTGCCCGCGGTGCACGCCCAGGGCCTGACCCCGCACCTGTGCATGGCCATCGACTACAGCCAGGGCATCCAGCGGGTCTTCGAGCGCCTGGACATGGACTGGGCCTCGCGCATCCCGCTGATCTACTCCACCAAGGTCCAGCCCGAGGTTGTGCGCCGCTATCCCGGCCCCGCCATCCCCATGTGGACCTTGGGCGGGCTGGCCACCTTCATCATCAAGGAACGCGAGCACGTCATCGACGCGGGCGGCAACGTCAGCGTGGCCCTGTTGCGCTTCCTCGCCTGGTGCGGGGCAGAGCGCATCGTGCTGGCGGGCCAGGACTTCGCCTGGAAGGGCGAACGCAGCCACGTGGCCGGCCACCACGCCCAGACCGTGCGCCGCGACTTCGACCCCAAGCGCCACGTGCGCATGACCAACATGGACGGCAAGGAAGTCATCTCGGCCATGTCCTACGTCACGGCCCAGCGCGACATGCAGGCCGACGTGCAGCGCATGGCCATCCCGGTATTCAACCTCTACGGCGGCGGCTTGGAAATCAAGGGCTCCGTGGCCCTGGGCCTGGACGACCTGTACGCCGAAAACCTTCTGGATTCCGAGGAGGGCAGCCTCGGGACCTTCACCGACGCCCTGGACGCGGCGCGCGCCCCCAGGTCCGTGCCCGTGTTCAAGCCGCGCCTGGCGGCCTGGACCACCTCGCTCAAATCCGTGCAAAAACGCCTCTACAAGCTCTTCCAGCATTCGGCCAAGCGCCAGGGGGAAATCCGGGGCGTCCTGAACCACGTGCTCATGTTCCTGAGGCAGGACCCGCTGTACACCCCGTACCTGTACAACGAATTCATGGACGTGGCCGCCATGGCCAAGCTGGGCGGCGTCCACCGCATGCAGGACTTCGTGCGCCTGAAGCAGCTCTTCGTGCGCGTGCTGGAGAAGGTCAAGCACGTCGACGATGAGTTAAGCGTCAACGCCAAAACCCGCGCCGCCTAGCCCCCAGGCTGCCCCAAAACGCACGTCTGCTTCGTTGCTGCGGACACCGCAAACCCTCGCGTATTGTGGAATACGCGTCGGTCTTGCGGTGTCCTTGCGCCTTGCATCCGCACATTTTGGGGCAGCCTGGGGCACCAGCCAAGCTCATCATCAAAAGGCAGCCCTACCTTCGACGCCCCGGCTCCACGGCCGTCGGTCATGGAATTCCGGGCAGCCTTGCCCCTCCCTTCGGCCGGGCGTAGGGTGGCCGCGCCATGTCCAGGAACCATCCCCTGATACTCGCCCTGTGGGCCGCCTCGGTGGCTGTTGTGGGTTGGGCGTCCCTGACGCCCGGGCTGGAGAGCGCCCCGGTCCTTGGGCGCGCGCTCCTGCATTTGGCGGCCTACGCCTGGCTGGGAATGCTGCCCATGCTGGGCCTGGGCGCGCGCCGCGCGGCCATCACCGGGGCCGGGACCATGATCTTCCTGGGCGCGGGACTGGAGGTGGCCCGGGCCTTCGTGCCGCAGCTGGCCCCGTCCTTCCTCGGCCTGGCTGCGGACATCCTGGGCGTGGCGCTGGGCATGCGCCTGGGCGTGCGCCTCAAAATCCGCGCCCACCTCAGGCAAAGCGGCATGGACCGCCACTACCACGGCGACGGTTCCCGCAAGGCCCCGCCCCGCTCCTGACTCCCCACGCAAAAAAAATGCGCCCGTTGCCGGACGCCGATAATTACACGAGCGCCGCCGCTAACTGTCGAGCAGGCTGGCCCGCAGGGTCCGCTTGCCGAAGCCCAGGGCGGAGTCGGTGTCGTACATGAAGATGTCGATCTGGTTGCGCTTTTCCGGGGCCATGAGGTCGTCGATGGTGAACATGCCCAGACCCTTCAGATAGATCTTGCGGCCAAAGACCCAGCCCGAGTCGAACAGGTCCCGCGACACGGCCACGATGCCCTGGCGCACGGGGTTGTTGCTGGCCGTGAGGTAGGGGGTAGAATCGGTCTCGCGCATGCGCGGGCTGTAGGCCGTGACCGTGACCTCGCGGCTGCGCTTGAGGTCCAGGATGGTCTTGCGGTTGTCCAGGATGAGCTTGGCGAACAGGCCGCCCACGTCCCCGGAGGCCTGCTGGCGGACCTGGATCTCGCTCAGGCGCTCGCCCTGGGCGACCAGGCGGGACTCCAGGCCGGCGATGCGGGTCTCCTGCAGCCAGGCCACCGCCCCCAGGGCCACTATGAGCAGCAAAACAAAGGTCCGGTACATGCTTCTCCTCCCAGGGGCCGCGCCGGAAGCGCGGGCGTCCGGGGCCAGTATACCGTGTCGCGCGTTTTGCTGTGAAGCCTTTTTTCCTGCGCCCCGCTCCTTGCCTTGCCTGGCCCCGTACCCTATAGGGAACGCATGCGATACGCATCCTTGGCCGGGCACTACCTGCTGATCTCGGCCCCCCTGCTCTTCGTCCTGGCCCTGGAGTACCTGCTCATCGGACCCGAGCGGGACGTGCTCCAGTTCTTCCGTTTGCACAAGGCCGACTGGCCCGCGCTGGGATCGGCGTTCTCCGTGGCCACCAACTGGGGAAACCCCTTCATGTACCTGGCCTTTGCCGGGATATTCGTGCACGGCCTGTGGCGCAACGACTCGCGACGCGTGCGCTACGTGCTGACCTACATCGTGGTCCAGCTGGTGGTCTGCCTGGCCCTGGTGAACCTGGTCAAGATGGGCCTGGGCCGCCCCCGTCCCGAGACCGGGGAGTTCATCAACCATTTCATGACCCTGGACTCCCTGTACCATTCCCTGCCCTCGGGCCACACTGCGGAATTCACGGGCACCTGCCTGGCCCTGGGCCTGTGGGTGCGCAGATTCCCGCACTCCCTGCTGCTGGGCGTGCTGCTGGCCTTCATGGGTTTTTCGCGCATTTATCTCAACCACCACTACCCTTCGGACGTCCTCTTCGGCTGGATGTTCGGCTCCCTGGCCGGATGGGCCACCTACGCATTCGGCGGGGGCAAGGATTCGCCCTACCATGAATAAGCTCTTCACCCGCCTGTTCACGGCCGCGGCCTTCGCGCCCCTGTTCTTCCTCCTGGGCGTCCTGGCCCTGCAGACCGTGTTCGCCCTGGACAGCCGGGCCCTGTGGTTCTCCGACGAGATCCGCTACGCCAACGTCTTCGAGCACGTGACCCAGGCGGGCAAATGGCTGGTCATGTACCTCAACGGCGTGCCCTATCCGGACAAGCCCCCCGTGTACTTCTGGTTCCTGGCCGGGCTGTTGCCCGTGTTCAAGGCCCCGGTGCCCGCGCTGTTCATGGCCGGGGCGGCCCTGTCGGGCCTGCTGTTCCTGGCGGCCACCTGCGCTCTGAACCGATTGGTGCTGCGCGGGGGCCGCGAAACCGGCCTGGCCGCCGGTCTGGTGCTGCTGACCTGCTTCTATTTCCTGGGCCTGACCCACTACTCGCGCATGGACCTTCTGTTCGCGGCCCTGATCACGGCCTCGGAGGTCTGCCTGTTCCGGGCCCTGGAGCGCGAGCGGGCCACGGGCTTGGCCATCGCCGCCTTTGTCCTGGCCGGCGTCGCCACCCTGACCAAGGGCCCCCTGGGCCTGGTCTTCCCCCTGCTCACGGGTCTGCTCTACTGCCTGTGGCGCGGACGCGCGCGGCGCTTTTTCCGCCGCGACGTGGGCCTGGGGCTCCTGGCCTGCCTGCTGCTCCTGGGGGCCTGGGTGGGCGCGGCCTGGCTGGGCGGGGAGCGCGAGCTGGTGGAGAATATCTTCTACAAGCAGATCTACCGCCGCGCCGTGAACGCCTCGCACCACGAGCAGCCCTTCTGGCACTACTTCGCCACCCTGCCCGCGGCCTGGCTGCCCTGGACCTTCGTGCTCGCGGCCCTGCCGCTTACGCGGCTGTTCAGCGCGGGCTTCTGGAAGGGTGTAATCGGCTCCCGCAAGACCGCCGACCCGGGCCTGGCCTGGCTGTGGATCGCCGCGCTCTCGGGCTTCATCCTGCTGTCCAGCCTGTCCACCAAGATCGTGGTCTACCTGCTGCCCCTGTTCCCGCCTTTGGCGCTGCTCACGGCGCGGGCGCTCCTGGGCATGAACGAGACCGGAGTGCGGCGGCTGTACCTCTGGATAGGCGGGCTGTTCGCGTTCATGGCCCTGAGCCTGCCCTTCGGCAACTATTTCGTGGACTGGCCCATCGAGATCAAGGGCCTGTGGTGGATGGCCCTGGCCTCGGCCCTGGCCGCGGCGATCCTGATCCGCTTCGCGCGGACCATGTCCCCGGGCGGGGCGCTCCTGGTCCTGGCCCTGGTGGTCACGGCCTGGATCCAGCCCCTGACCCAGATCACCCTGCCCTCCCTGGACGGGGCCATGAGCCCCAAGGCCCAGGCCGAGACCATGGGCAACTACATCGACCGGGGCTACACGCCCGTGGCCTACAATATCTACTCCGGGGTCTACACCTACTACTGCGGCCACAACATCCTGGAGACCCAGGACCTGGAGCTCATCGAGCGCATGACCCGCGAGCAACCGCGCCTGGTGCTGGGCATGCAGCGCAAGTATTGGGACGCCTGGGAAAACCGGCCCCCGTCCCTGCGCGTGGTGCATGAGCAGTGGATCGTGGACCGGCCCTATGTGCTGGCCGTGCAGGACGCGGCCACGGGCCGCCCGACGCCGGAGGCCGAACCCGAGGCCGCCGAGCCCGAAGCCGGGCCCGCCGTCCAGCCGTCGCCCCAGGAGCCGGAGCCCGCGGCCCCGGCCGCCGCTCAATAGCCCCCCGAGGCCTTTCCTGATCAATCGCCAAGCGGCGTGGGGCCTGCCCCGCGCCGCTTCTTGCGCCGCCCGCAGTCCGGGAACCCGGACTATTCCTTTGTTTTATCCGATAATTCAGACTCCCTCTCTATGCCCGCGTCCCGAACGCCCTGACGCATATATTTGCAACCAACCGCAATTATATTGCTTTCCTATTTAATATTTAAAATATGTCAGCACCTATAGAAATGGCTCAGGCCTTGCATCGAATATGTGATTTGCAGCCAACCGCTCGCCGGAAGACGTGGGACCCTCCCGCCCTGCGGCTGGCCGCTCAATGGAGGTATCACCGCTCAAGACAGGGAGTTGTTTCATGAATACGCTCGCCATCGTGCTGGCGGCCGCCCTGGTGGGGACGACGGCCGCGCTCATCCTGCAATCGCTGCGCGCAAAAACCGCATGCCGCGCCGTGGCCGACCTCTCGCGCAGAATCCTGGACGGCGACTACTACGCCCGGCTGGACCCGGCCCGCTGTGCGCAGGCCAAGACGGCCGAAGCCCTGAATTCCATGCTGGATTCCCTGGTACGGCAGCTTTCCTTCGCCCAGGGGGTGCTCAACGGCATCGACACGCCCTACGTGGTGGTGGACACCGACGAGGTGCTGGTCAAGACCAACGATTCGCTGATGCGCATCCTGGAACAGACCGGCCGGCCCGAGGACCACTACGGGCACAACGTGGCCCTGTTCTTCTACGGAGAGAAACGGCGCACCGTGCTGGCCGACAGCCTGGAGCACCACACCGTAACCAGCAAGGAGGTGGAACTGGTGGGCCGCAAGGGCGGCAAGCGCGCCATCCACATCGACGCCTCGCCCCTGTTCGACTTGGCAGGGGAACTCATGGGCGCCCTGTGCATCTATCAGGACCGCACGGCCCTGCGCGCCAAGGAAGCCGAGCTGGTGGCCCAGAACCAGCGCGTGGCCGAGGCGGCCAAGCGCTCCGACGAAGTTTCCCGCGAGGCGGCCCGGGCCGCGGCCGTGCTGGACGAACGCCTGGGCAAGGCCGCCCGGGCGGCGCGGCGCCAGACAGAACGCGCCGTGGACACGGCCACGGCCATGGAGCAGATGACCGCGGCGGTGCTGGAGGTGGCCCGCAACGCCTCCAGCTCGGCCGAGGGAGCCCAGCAGTCCCGCGACAAGGCCCGCCAGGGCGAGGAGGTGGTGCGCCAGTCCACCGAGGCCATGGACGAAGTGGGCACGAGCACCGAAACCCTGCGCCGCCACCTGGAGCAGCTGGGCGAATACGCCGAGGGCATCGGCTCGGTGATGAACGTGATCACGGACATCGCCGACCAGACCAACCTCCTGGCGCTGAACGCGGCCATCGAAGCCGCGCGCGCAGGCGACGCGGGGCGGGGTTTCGCCGTGGTGGCCGACGAGGTGCGCAAGCTGGCCGAGAAGACCATGGGCGCCACCAAGGAAGTGGGCGACTCCATCGCCTCCATCCAGGAGGTGGCCCACCTGAGCATCGAAAACATGGGCCAGGCCTCCCACGCCGTGGATCGCACCCGGGATCTCTCCACGGCCTCGGGCCGGGCCCTGCAGGAAATCCTGGAAATGGCCTCCCGGGTCACGGACCAGGTGCAGGCCATTGCCACGGCGGCGGAGGAGCAGTCCGCCACCACCGAACACATCAACGAATCCGTGGGCGACGTGCGCGAGACGTCCGAGAACCTGACCGAGGAGATGGACGCCGCGGCCGGCGACGTGCGCGAGTTGCGAGCGACAGTGGAAGCCTTGTCGCGGATCATCGCCGAGGTCCAGATCTAGCGGACTCGGAACGCGCAACAGCCGTATGGACAAGCCCGGGCGTCCCCAGGACGCCCGGGCCGCCGTGCCCGCAAGGCGAACACGTGGCGAAAGTGACTTTTCGGTGAACCCATTGCCCGGTCGGCGCGCGCGGGATACAGGGGGGAAACCCACTTCTGCAAAGCGAGGGAAGTCATGCTGTCCACAGAGTGCAACGCGATCATGGGTGCGGATGTTTCGGAACAGGCGGCCGTGATTCTCGGCCCCCCGAATTTCGCCGTCTCCCAGGCGGACCCCGCCGGGGACATCGAGTCCCTGATCCACGAGGCCGGACGCCAGGTAGGCCGCGCCGTGGTGGCGGGCCTGGCCCTGGCCGGAGTGCTGAGCTTCATATTCTAGCAGGCGTTTGAAAAAATGCCGTGCAGACCGTTCAAAAATAGTAAGATGCAAGACCGACGACCGACTAGCTGTTAGGCGAATCTTCGAGCCTTACAGATATCGAGAGCAGAGCTGTACTCCCTATACGCGAGGGTTCGCATTTTCCGCAGCAACGAAGCAGATCACTGTGTTGGGACGGTCTGCTAGCCCGCCTTGACCACCTGATTGCGCCCTTTCTTTTTGGCCTTGTACAGGGCCTTGTCCGCGGCCTTGAGCACCTCCGCCGGTCCGGCCCCGTCGCCCGACTCGGCCAGGCCCATGGAGATGGTCACGGATACGGTGCCCGCCTTGCTCCCCTTGCCTCCCTTGCCCTTCTTGGCGTTCCCCCCGCCCTTGCGCGGCCCGCGCACGGTGAAGCCCGCCCGGCCCACGGCCTCGCGCGCCGCGTCCGTATGCGGATAGGCCTCGTCCGCGGATTTGCGCGGGAAGACCAGGGTGAACTCCTCGCCCCCGTAGCGGTAGGCGCGCCCGCCACCGGCCACCTCGCCCAGGTGCGAGGCCACCATGCGCAGCACGTCGTCGCCCACGTCGTGGCCGTAGGTGTCGTTGAACTTCTTGAAATGGTCCACGTCGGCCATGGCCAGGCTGTAGCGCCCGGACAACCCCGCCAGGTCAGCCATCAGGGCGCGGCGCGCGGGCAGGCCCGTGAGTTCGTCCAAAAAGGCCATGCGGTAGGACTCCTGGAACAGGGGCGCGGCCAGGGCTAGGCACGCGGCCGTGCCCCAGGCCTCGGGCCCGCCCGGGGCGTACGCGGCGTGCAGGCAAGCCAGGATGCCAGCCAGCCCCGCGCCCAGGCCCCCGTCCATGGGGCTGTTGCGCACCAGGGCCTTGATCTGCAAGAGCGCCAGGGCCGCCAGCCCGGCCAGGAGCGCGGGCTGGGGCAGCGGGGTCCAGGCGTCCCAGGCCGGGGGCAGGACCCGCCAGTGCAAGAGGGCGTCCAGGCCCGCGTTGAGCCCGGTGGCGGCCTGGACGTCGTAGGCCCCGAAGGCCCCGCTGGCCGCGAAGAGCACCGCCAGGGCCTCGACGCCGTACAGGGCCATCTGCCCCAGGCCTTTGGAATTGAAGACCCCCCGGTCGCCCACCAGGGAGGCCAGGAGCACGTTCAGGGGCACGCACAGGGCGAAGGCCGGATAGACCACGCGCACCAGGGGGGACTGGGGCCCGCCCCCGGGAACCTGCGCCGCGAACCAGGCCGCCAACACGGCCAGGCCCAGCACGGGAACGGCGCGGCTGCGGCGAAAGCGCCAGCAGGCCAGGGCCGCGACCAGGGCCACGCCGCAGGGCGCGAAACGCAGGGCATGGGCGGGTAAAAGGCCCAAAGGCCCGAGAACGGTCCATGAGCCCACGAGGACGAAGAACGGCAAGAGGAGCATGAAGAGCTTTCCGGTCATGGCCCGCGCTCAATAGCATGCCCGTGATCCGGAGGAAAGCCGCGTTCCCCTGCGAATTCCGCAGCCGGAGGAAAGGCCGGGGCTAGCGCTGGTACCGCCCGACGATCCCCTGCACGACGCCCTGGACACGCATGGCCCGCAGTTCCTCGTCAAAACGATCCACAAGGGCCGCGGGCACCCGCTTGCGGCTGAAGAGCACGAAGACCCGCACCACGGGCAGGAAGGGCACGTCCTCCAGAGGCTCCACATCCCGCACCGCGCCCATGCGCCTCCTGAGATCAAGGCCGTTGAAGAGGTCACACAGGACGTAGTCCACGCGCCCCCGCAGCAGGAGTTCCAGGTTCGCCCGGTCAGAAGAGACCTCGACCACATGGCCATGGGTGCGTAGATACTCGTCCACGACCATGGAATAGGAGTAGCCCCGCACGATGCCCAGGGCCTTCCCGTCCAAATCCGCGAGCTGCCGCACGGCAAGGCGCTCCTCGTCATCCGAGCGCACGAACAGGGCCCAGCGGGATTCCACCAAAGGCTCCTGGTGGTAGCGGACGTACCCCAGGCGCGCCGTGTCCATGACCCCCGAACAGAGCACGTCCAGCCCGCCGCCCTCCAGAAGCCGCAGCCCACGCGCCCAGGGATACTGTTCGATGGACGCCACGGGTTGTTCAATGCGCCTCAACGCTTCCTGAAGGATCTCCATGGCGATGCCCTTGAATCTGCCGTCCTCCTTGTATTCGTAGGGCGGCCAATCGTCGCAGCCCACCACCAGACCCCCATCTCCGGCAAACGCGGCGGAAGGCCCCGCGCATGCGAAAGCAACGGCGGCGCAGGCCAAGGCAAGCAGGATCCGCTGGATGCGCATTGATTCTCCTGTGGCAAAACAACCCATTTCACGCTCGCACAAACACTGCGGCGCATCAAGCCCGATTCCGGCCCGCGCTCAGCGCAGCAGGCCCAGGGAACCCGTCAGGCGGCTGACCTCGCGAGCCGGGCCGTACAGGGCCAGACCCAGGTAGCGCTGCTCCCCGGCGGGGGTGGCGGCCATGCGGGCCTCGTAGTCGTCGTAGTGCCTGGACACCTGGGCCGCGCGAGTGAAGTCCACCACGAACAGCCCGGCCCGGCGGGCGCGCCCGCAGAGTTCAGGCAGGTCCCCGTTACGCGCCTTGAGCACCGGGATGGGCAAGCGGGTTATGCCCTCGTGGGCCGTGCCCGAGGCGTCGGCCACGGCCCCGCCCACCAAATCCGGGGCTTGGCGGCCCAGGCTCACGGCCAGGACGGCCGCGGTGTTGGCGATGAGGCCCAGGGGCAGTTCCGGGTCGATGACGATGACGCATTTGCAGGTTTCGATGTCGGCCATGCCGTCTCCTTGGTTCGGGTTCGGGGCATGGCCTAGCCCGTCCCGGCGCGCAAGGATTGCAGGATATTGCACCGGCCCGAAAACGGAAAAGGCCCCTCCCCCGCATGGGGAAGGGGCCTTGGTATCAGGCTTGCCGGGCTCAGGAGAAGGTCAGCTCGCCGTCCTTGGCGTCCACCACGATCTCCGCGCCCTCCTGCACGTCGCCGCCGATGAGCGCCTTGGCCAGCTGCGTCTCCAGGTGGGTCTGCAGGTAGCGGCGCAGGGGCCGCGCGCCGAAGGCCGGTTCGTAGGCCCGTTCCACCACCAGCTCCTTGGCCGCGTCCGTGAGAGTGAGGCCCATCTTGCGCTCGGCAAGGCGGGCGCGCAGGCCCGCGAGCATCAGCTCGATGATGGACTTGAGCTGGTCCGCCACCAGGGGCTTGAAGTTCACGACCTCGTCCACGCGGTTCAGGAACTCGGGCCTGAAGTGCCCGCGCAGCTCGGCCATGACCTGCTCCTCCACGCCCGGGGCCAGGGAGCCGTCGGGCTGGATGCCCGCCAGCAGGTGCTGGGCCCCCAGGTTGGAGGTCATGATGATGATGGTGTTCTTGAAGTCCACCGTCCTGCCGTGGCTGTCCGTGAGCCTGCCGTCGTCCAGGATCTGCAGCAGCGTGTTGAAGACGTCGGGGTGGGCCTTCTCGATCTCGTCGAAGAGCACCACGCTGTAGGGCTTGCGGCGCACGGCCTCGGTGAGCTGGCCGCCCTCGTCGTAGCCGATGTAGCCCGGAGGCGCCCCGATGAGCCGGGCCACGGTGTGCCGCTCCTGGTATTCGCTCATGTCCAGGCGGACCATGTTCTCCTGGGTGTCGAACAGCGCCGAGGCCAGGGTCTTGCACAGCTCGGTCTTGCCCACGCCCGTGGGGCCCATGAAAATGAAGGAGCCGATGGGCCGCGCCGGGTCCTTGAGGCCCGCGCGGGCGCGCAGCACCGCGTCGGCCACGGCGTTCACGGCCGCGTCCTGGCCCACCACCCGCTCGTGCAGGGTGTCGGCCAGGCGCAGCAGCTTCTCGCGCTCGCCTTCGAGCAGGCGCGTCACCGGGATGCCGGTCCAGCGGGCGATGATCTGAGCCACGTCGTCGGGCCCGACCTCCTCGCGCAGCAGGCGCGGGCCGTCGTCGCCGCCGCCCTCCTGGGCCCGGGCCACCTTGTGCTCCAGGTCCGGCAGCACCCCGTGCTCCAGCTCGGCGGCGCGGGCGTAGTCCATGGCCCGCTTGGCCTCCTCGATGTCGCGGCGGGTCTCCTCGATGCGGCTCTTGAGCTCGGCCACCCCGCCGATGGAGGCCTTTTCGCGCTCCCACTGGGTGCGCAGGGCGGTCTGCTCCTCCTTCAAGTCGGCCAGCTCGCGCTCCAGCTTTTCCAGGCGCTCGCGGGATTTGGAATCCGTCTCCCGGCGCAGGGCCTCGCGCTCGATCTCCAGCTGCATGACCTTGCGGTTCACCTGGTCCAACTCCGCGGGCATGGAGTCGATCTCCGTGCGGATCATGGCCGCGGCCTCGTCGATCAAGTCGATGGCCTTGTCCGGGAGCTGGCGGTCCGCGATGTAGCGGTGCGAGAGCACGGCGGCCTCCACCAGGGCCGCGTCGGCGATGCGCACCTTGTGGTGCACCTCGAAGCGCTCGCGCAGGCCGCGCAGGATGGAGATGGTGTCCTCCACCCCGGGCTGGTCCACCAACACGGGCTGGAAGCGGCGCTCCAGGGCCGGATCCTTTTCCACGTGCTTGCGGTACTCGTCCAGGGTGGTGGCGCCGATGCAGTGCAGCTCGCCGCGCGCCAGCATGGGCTTCAGGAGGTTGCTCGCGTCCATGGAGCCCTCGGTCTTGCCCGCGCCCACCAGGGTGTGCATCTCGTCGATGAACAGAATGATGCGGCCCTCGGACTTCTGGACCTCGGCCAGCACGGCCTTCAGGCGCTCCTCGAACTCGCCCCGGTACTTGGCCCCGGCGATGAGGGCGCCGAGGTCCAGGGAGAAGATGCTCTTGTCCTTGAGGCCCTCGGGCACGTCCTCGGCCAGGATGCGCTGGGCCAGGCCCTCGACGATGGCGGTCTTGCCCACGCCCGCCTCACCGATGAGCACGGGGTTGTTCTTGGTGCGGCGCGAGAGGATGCGGATGGTGCGGCGCACCTCCTCGTCGCGGCCGATGACCGGGTCGAGCCTGCCCTTCCTGGCCTCTTCCACCAGGTCGCGGCCGTATTTCTTGAGGGCGTCGTAGGTGGCTTCCGGGTCGTCGGAGGTCACGCGTTGGCAGCCGCGCACCTCGGTCAGGGCGCTGAGCAGCTTCTCGGCGCTGAGGCCGAAATGCTTGTTGACCCTGCCCACGCCCGTGGATGGGGCCTCGTCGGCCAGGGCCAGGAGGATGTGCTCCACGCTCACGAACTCGTCGTTCATGCGCTTGGCCTGGTCCTGGGCCGCCAGGAGCGCGCGGTTCACGCGGTCCGTGACGTAGATGTTGCCCGGCGCGGCCCCGGGGCCGCCGACCTTGGGCAGGCGGCCCAGCTCGGTCTCCACCTCCTTGGCGTAGGCCTTGGGGTCGATGCCCGCCTGCTCCAGCACGCGGGGTGTGAGGCCGCCCTCCTGCTCCAGGAGCGCGGCGAGCAGATGCTCGGCGTCTATCTGCTGATGTCCCCTGCGCAGGGCCACGTCCTGAGCCGCCGAAATGGCCTCCTGGCTCCTGCGGGTGAATTTGTTCAAGTCCATATCGTTACCTCCACGTATGCGGATTGATCCCTCTCTAGCCCGGCCCTCAGGCCAGGCGCTCCAGTTCGCGGACCTTGGCCTCCAGGGTCTCCACGCGCTCCACCAGGTCCACGATGATGGTCCCGGCCAGGGCCGTGATTTCCAGGTCCAGGCAGATGCGCTCCAGCTTGCGCGCGCGGTACACGTCGCGCATGCGGAACAAATACAAGGCCTCGGAAGTGCGCGCGGGCTGCACCCAGCCCAGCTCGATGAGCTCCGTGAGGCGCGCGGGCGCCATGCTCGTCAATTCGATGAACTCGTTCCAGGAGACCTGGGCCGACGGCTCGGGAAGGACTTCCTGCTGGCGGCTCATGCCTCCATTGTGTCTCTGGCTCATCTTGCGACCTCCGGGGCAGGCTGTTGAAAAACGCACGATCGCTGGCGCGGCTTCGTTGCTGCGACAAATTCAAACCCTCGCGTACGGGGAGTACGCGTCGGCCTTGAATTTATCTTGCGCCTTGCACTCGCACATTTTTGAACAGCCTGAATAAAGGCATCTTCAACACCCGGTTAGAAGTTCCTGGGCGAAAAGTCGGAACTCTCCGCCAGTTCGCTCCACAGCTTCTTTTGTTCCTCGGTCTGGGCCTTGGGCGTGCGGATCATGATCCGCACCAGCTGGTCGCCCCGGCCCGAGCCCTTGCCCAGGCCCTTGCCCGCCAGGCGCAGCTTCTGGCCGCTGGACACGCCCGGCGGCACACTCAAGTCCACCTCGCCGTCCAGGGTGGGCACGCGCACCGTGGCGCCCAGGGCCGCCTCCCACGGAGCCAGGGGCAGGTCCAGGACCAGGTTCGCGCCCTCCACCTTGTACAGGCGGTGGGGGGCAAGGCGGACTTTGAGGAACAGATCCCCGGCCGGGCCGCCGCCCGAGCCCGGGTTGCCCTGCCCGGCCAGGCGGATGCGCGCGCCGTCCTTGACGCCCGCCGGGATGTTCACGGACAGGTTCCTGGTGCGGCCCGCGGCGTGGTCCTGCAGGGCGATGGTCCTGTTGCCGCCGCTGTAGGCCTCCTCCAGGGTCAGCTCCATGGACACCTCGGCGTCGGAGCCCCGGCGCGGGCCGCGCTGGAACCCGCCGCCGAAGCCCGAGAACCCGCCGCCCCGGCCGCCGAATCCGCCGCCGCCGCCGAAAATGGTCTCGAAGAAGTCCGAGAACCCCGAGGCGTCGAACCCGCCGCCCTGCTGGAAGTTGAAGTTCTCGAATCCCGGCGGGGGCTGAAAGTTCTGGCCATGCTGCCAGTTGGGCCCGAGCTGGTCGTAGAGCTTGCGCTTCTCCGGGTCCTTGAGGACCTCGTAGGCCTCGTTGAGCTCCTTGAACTTCGCCTCGGCGCCCGCGTCCCCGGGGTTCAAGTCCGGATGGTGCTTGCGCGCCAGACGCTTGAACGCCTTGGAGATTTCCTCCTGGGACGCACTGCGTTCCACGCCGAGCTGCTTGTAATAATCCTTGTATTCAACGCTCATCTCGTATAGCTCTCCTTGGACCGTCCCCCCCAGGTCCGGGGGGGCGGTACGCCTTAAGATAAACCGCCAAAGCGTTCAGTCAAGCATCCGCGTACGTTAAGGTCAGGATCATGCCCAAGAGCCTTCCCGTGGCCATGTACCACTACATCAGTTCGTGGCCCAACCCCATCGCAGTGGACCCCGACGTGTTCGAGAGCCATCTGGAGGCCATGACCCGCGCCGGATACAGGGGCGTGGGCCTGGACGAGGCCGAGGAGTTTCTGCTGGAGGGACGGCCCATCGAGGGCAAGGCCGCGCTCTTGACCTTCGACGACGGTTTTTTGGACAACTTCGTGAACGCTTGGCCGCTCTTGGAAAAGCACGGCCACAAGGGCGTGGTCTTCACGGTGAGCAACAAGATCGTGGCCGAGAACCTGCCCCGGCCGACCCTGAAGGACGTCTGGTCCGGGTTCGTGGGCATGGACGAGCTGCCCCAGGTCAACGCCCCGGTCCGCCGCACCGGGGAAGGGCTGCGCGTGCGCCGGGATCTGTTCTTCTCCTGGAAGGAGGCCCGGCTCATGGAGGACTCGGGGGTCATGCGCATGGCCGCGCACACCCACACCCACCGCTCGGTGTTCACCTCCGCCGACTATTCCAAGCTCTTCACCCCGGGCGTGCGCAGGCGCACCTTCGACCGCCTGGACCACGAGGTGCTCTACGGCCTGCCCCAGTTCGGCCGGGGCCCGGCCATGGGCCACGAGGCCTTTCTGCCATCAACGGAACTCTACGACATGGTACACGCCGAAGTGCCCCAGGACTACGACGGGGCCAAGGCCTTCTTCGCGGACCCGGACAACGCCCAACGCATCGAAAAGGCCGTGGCCGCCCTGTCCCGGGACCGCCTGGGCCGCATGGAGACCCCCGAGGAATTCCGCGAACGCCTGCGCGCGGACCTCTCGGCCTGCAAGCAGCTCATGGAACAGGAGCTGGGCCGCGAGGTGCGCTCCCTGGCCTGGCCCTGGGGGACCTTCAGCGCCGAGGCTCTGGACGAAGCCAAGAAGCTCGGCTTCGCGGCGTTCTTCACCACGGCCGTAGGCCCCAACCTGCCCGGGCGCAGCGCCGACGCGGCGCACCGCTTCAAGGCCCGCAACAAGAACGCGAAATGGTTCATGTCGCGCCTGTCCATGTATTCCAAGCCTTTCATGGCCCGCCTTTACGGCCTGATCCACCACTAGGCAGGCCGTCCCAAAGCAGCGATCTGCTGCGTTGCTGCGAAAAATGCAAAACCTCGAGTACGGGAGTACGCGTCGGTCTTGCATTTTTCTTGCGTCTTGCATCTCACTACTTTGGGACGGCCTGCCTAGGTCTGTGCGAAAATTCGATTTTTGGGCATGAAAAAGGCCACTCCCTTGGGAGCGGCCTGGAAGAGTGCGTTCATGGCGCGGGCTAGGCGCGTTGTTTCATGCGCGCCACCAGACGCATGCGCTCCTCCAGCTCGGCCGCCAGATTCTCCAGCGGCTCCTCGGCGCGCAGAACGAAGTTGGCCACCTCCATGTACAGGGGGTCGCGCTCCTCGCGCAGGCGGCCCATCTCCTCGGCCAGGGGCAGCTCCGTGAGGGGCGGGCGCTGGGCCGGGTCCATGTCGCTGGTCAGGCGGTCCACCACGCAGAGGGTGGTGGCCAGGAGATAGAACACCGGGCCCCCGGCCTTCAAGAGCTCGCGGTTCTCCGGGGCCAGGACGATGCCCCCGCCCGTGGCAACCACCATGGGCGTGCCCGCGATGTCTTCGAGCACCTCGGTCTCCAGGGCGCGGAAGGCCTCCCAGCCGTCCTTTTCCACAATCTCGGCCACCGTGGCCCCGGCGCGGCCGCAGACCAGCTCGTCCGTGTCCGCGAAGGGCAGCCCCAGGCGCTGGGCCGCGAGCCTGCCCAGGCTGGTCTTGCCGCTGGCGCGCAGGCCCACGAGAAACACCGTGTCCCCGCCCAGGGAGCGCAGGGCGTCCGTGGAGCCGGGGGCGAAGGTGGCGGTCCTGTCGGCCTCGGCCACCTCGGCCTTCTTCTTCAGGGCGTTCTTGGGCGTTATATTGCGGGGCATGGCTCATCTCTCCCGAATTGATTTGATTTTCCCTAAGGCCGTTCAAAAAGTGTGAGATGCGAGGCGCAAGAACATTTGTTCGCTGGCCGTCCTGCCAGCACCCCTGCGGGCGATGCGCTTCGCCGCATCGACCAATTTTGCTTTCCGGCAAAATAGTCAAGACCGACGCGCATATGAAATACGCGAGGGTTTGAAATATTCGCAGCAACGAAGCAAATTGCGCTTTTTCAACGGCCTTACCGAAGGCGCTCGTTCACGTATTTCTCGATGCGGTCCATGGCCTCGGCGATGTTCTCCAGGGAGTTGGCGTAGGAGAAGCGGATGTAGCCCTGGGCGCCCTCGCCGAAGTCGATGCCCGGGGTCACGCCCACGTGGGCCTTGTCCAGGATGTCGTAGGCCAGGGCCAGGGAGTCCGCCGCCTTGTCCGGGTTCAGCGGCCGCACGTTGGCCAGCACGTAGAACGCGCCCGTGGGCTCCACGGTGATGCCGAAGCCCATCTCCTTCAGGCGCTTGATCATGAAGATGCGGCGCTCGTCGTAGATGGCGCGCATGCGCTCGGTGTCTGCGGCCGTCTCCCTGAGGGCCGCGATGCCTGCCCACTGGGTGGGGGCGTTGGCCGAGATGAAGAAGTTCTGGGCCATGACCTGCAGCCCGCGCATGAACTCGCGGGGCGCGATGACGTAGCCCAGCCGCCAGCCCGTCATGGCGTGCAGCTTGGAGAACCCGTTGAACACGAAGGCCCGGTCCGTGAACTCCAGGATGCTGTGGTCCGTGTCCCCGCCGTAGACTAGGCCGTGGTAGATCTCGTCGGAGATGACGAAGGGCGCCATGTCAGCGATGGCCCGCATGCGCTCGGCCGAGAGCAGGTTGCCCGTGGGATTGGAGGGCGAATTGACGAGCACGCCCTTGGTGCGCGGGGTCAGCTTGGCCTTGATGGCCTCGGGCCGGTACTGGAAGCCGTCCTCCTCCAGCACGCGGACCTTCACGGGCTCGCCGCCGGCGAAACGGATGAAGTTCGGGTAGCAGGCGTAGTGCGGGTCGGAGATGATGACCTCGTCCCCGGCCTCCAGGAGCGCCGCGAAGACCATCATCATGCCCGGCGAGGTGCCCTGGGTGACCAGGATCTGGTCCGGGGACACGTCCACCCCGTAGCAGGTGTGGTAGTTCTCGGCGATGGCCTCGCGCAGCTCCAGGACGCCCAGGGAATGGGTGTAGTGGGTCTTGCCGTCGCGCATGGCGCGCTCCGCCGCCTCCAGCACCGCCGGGGGCGTGTCGAAGTCCGGCTCGCCCACCTCCAGGTGGATCACGTGGACGCCCTCGCGCTCCATGCGGTTGGCTGTTTCCAGAACTTCCATGACCTGGAAGGGGGTCAGATCGCAGATGCGCTTCGAGCAGAGGCTGTTTTCGAGTTGCGTGGGAGGCATGGGATTCCCGTCCTGTGTCGAGGGTTGGCGCGGCAGGCTGCGCGCAGGCCATTTTTCTACCTCCCCGGGCCCCTGGAATCAAGGCTCAAGCCCCGCGAATTCATTTGCGGCGCAGGGCAAAGGCAGATTCCCCCGCTCCCCTGGCGTATGCGGCGAAACGCGCGCGGCCCATTGACTCGCCACGCGCCTTGCCTCTACATTCGGAAACGGCCCCCGGACCTTCACCCACGACCAGCATGACCGACCAGAACAAGCTTACCCACCGCCTGGTGGACAAGATAGGCGATGCGTATCTGCGCCTGAGCCGCGACAACGAAGACGAAGGCGAAGTCCGCCGCCGTCTCTACGCCTACACGCGCAAGGCCCTGTCCATGCTGGGCTTCAAGCTCACGGCCCAGAAGATGGAAGAGCGCTGCGTGAAGCTCGCCGAGGTGGCCATCCAGCGGGCCATCAAGCAGCAGGAAAGCGAGCGCTGGATCAAGGAGTTGGAAATCGGCGGCCCGGGCGGCGGCTACAGCATCCATTTCCTGCCCGACGTGCACATCCCGCGCAGCCCGGAGACCGAAGCCCGCTGGCGGGAGTTCCTGCAGACCCTGGCCCCAAAGACCCGCGTGGGCACGGATCCGAAGACCGGCCAGATCGGGGTCCTGTACCGGGACGGGATGTGGCTCGGGGACCTGATCCTGGCCGACGACGTGCGCTCCTTCAACATTTCCCCGGACATCCACTCCGTGGCCGGCGACCTCGTGGCCCGGGGCGCGCTCATGATCAACAAGGCCTTCACCCACGCGGTGCAGGTCCGGGGCGGGCTGCACGTGCACCACGAACTGCTGCGCCAGCCGCCCCCGCCCGTGACCTTCGAGGGCGAGTTGCGCCTGGCCGGGCTCAAGTCCCTGGCCGACGCGCCCGTGCGGCCCGAGGATATGGAAACCTGGGGCGTCCGCCCGGGGACCGAGGTCACGGTGCGCAGCGACCGCCTGGAATTCGCCCGCGAAGGCGACCGCGCCGTCCTGCGCGGCATCAACGTCCTGTCCGCCTATACCTGGCGCAAGGACCGCTGGGCGCCCGCCAAGCAGGAGCGCATCGACCCGGCCCTGTTCGAGGCCGTCCACTCCCGGCTGGAGCGCATCTGCGTGCTCCTGGGCCTGGGCCAGGACATGATCTCCAAGAGCGTGCTGCGCACCCCGGACAACATCGACCGCATCACCCTGTACCTGGACCTGGGCCTGGCCGTGCCCGGCACGGACCCCGTGGCGCGCCATGCGGGCGGGAACATGGTGCGCGCCCTGTCGGCCCTGCGCGGGCTGTTCCTGGCCAAGCGCATCGACGACAAGGCTGTGGCCGAGGCCCTCGCGGTCGTCAGGGAGCAGGATGCCGAGCGGGCCGCGGGCCTGGCCGAGGCGCCCCGCAAGAAAATCAGCGAAAAGGCCCTGCGCGAGGACCTGGCCCTGGTCACGCGCCTGACCGACGACGACCTGGACGCCGCCGCCCTGTTCGGCAACGGCCTGGGCGCCATCAGCGCCCTGCAGCACGCCTTCCGCAGCCCCGAGGCCCGGGAGAACCTGCGCACGGCCTTCAAGACCCTGGACAAGACCCTGGAGGAGACGTCCTCCAGGATCAGCGCGGACCACCGCCCGGGCTTCGGCGACCTGCTGCGGGACCACAGGTCCGTGCTGGAGGTGATCAAGGAAGGGCTGGCCGCCTTCGGGGGCCGGTATTCCGCCAAGCGCCTGGAGGGCGAGATCAAGGAGATCGCCGGCATGAACCCCGGCGCGGTGTTCCGCGTGGTCTCCCGCGTGCCCTACAAATCCGAGGACCCGGCCTTCGTGGAGGACATGGCGCTGTTGCGCGTGCTGTACGAGGCCAGGACCCTGGAAAAGGCCGTCCAGACCCTGGACACGGACCGCCTCCTGGGGCTGGTGCTGCCGCGCCTGTGCCCGGCGGCCGCCAGCCGCCTGCGCCGGGCCCTGGACCGGCTGCGCGGCTGCGGGGAGGACCCCGGGCCCATGGCCGAAAACCTGGCCGCGCGGTTCAGGGGCCTGCCCCAGGACAAGGTTCCGGCCGAACTGCGCGCCTGGCTGCGCTCGCTTTTGGCCGTGGTCCGCGAATACAACACCCAGAGCGTACAGGAGACGGTGGCCGAACGGCGCAAGGACGACCGCCAGCGCAAGGAATTCGCCATGATCTCCCTGCCGCCCCACGTGGTCCGCGACCTGTCCGCGCGCATGGCGCGCATCTGCCTCAAATGGAGCCTGGGACGCGGATTCCTGGAGGGCGTGGACGCCACCATGGCCTCGGACCTGGAACGCCTGATCCACTACCTGGACCTGAACCTCGGGCGCACGGCCGTGAAGCACGAGACCACGCTCCAGGGCCAGGACCTGGCCGCGGTGGAGAACGTCTGGGACAAGCTGAAGAACCTGCGCCACTGCCTGGACACGGCGGATTTCGAGGAGGCCCAGGCCGCCCTCGCTGGCCTGGACGACAAGGCCCTGGAAACCGCGGCCGACGCCCAGGCCAAACCCCGGCAGACTGTGGACACCACCCTCCTGCGCCGGGACAGGGACTACCTGGACGGACTCAAGGACACCCGGATGACCCTGGAGAAGCTCTTCGGGCATTCCGGCCGCTTCCTGCTCTGCGCCAACGACTGCCTGGAGTCCGTGGAGATGCGCCGCGCCATCTCCGACTACGTCAAGCCCCTGTATCTGGCCCTGGCCAAGGCGGGCAAGGCCGCCAAGGGCCTGACCGCCAACGACCTGCTCAAGAACTCCGAGCGGCCTGACGAGTCCCTGGCCGCCACGGACTTCGACGACAAGACCCGGGAAGCCATCCGCGAGACCCTGGACAAGGTCAACTCCCGCAGCATCTCCGAGCTGCTCACGGAGCTGCGCCGCGCCGCGCCCGGCGGCCAGGGCGGCGTGGCCCGCGACCACGAGATGCTGGGCCGCATCCTGGCCCTGCCCGGCAAGCCCCTGGGCAGCCTGCAGCTGGACAGTTCCCAGACCTGCAAGATGCTTCTGGCCAACCTGGACTCCCCGTTCATCCACCGGGTCTGCTTCATGCGGGATTCCGGGGCCTTCGGCGACCTGCCCTCCAAGCGCATCGTGTCCATGGTCCTGGACCGCCTGGAATGGGAACTCTCGGTGATCCAGAACTACAACAGGCTGTCCACCCTGGCGCAGTGACCAGCGCGCGCACGGACCACCCGCGCGGCTAATTTCTGTTGTCATTTCCGATAGGAACGAGCATATTGGCCGCAGCCCTCCCGAGCGGGGGCGCGGAGGCCACGGCATGCCCCAAGCCCTGGAAATAGAAAACCTCATCCGGCACCTGGCCGTGCTGGCGCGCAACGTGGACGCCCTCTCGGGGCCGCGTCCGTCGCGTCCGGGCTGGTGGGTCCTGGTGCTGGGCGAGGACCTGGACCCCGACGACCTGGACAGGCGCGACGCGGCCCGGGAACGCCTGCGCATGCGCGCCGAGGCCTGCGGGGTGTCGCCCCGCGAGCTGGTCTGGGTCTGGGACGAAACCGACAGGGTCCAGCTCGTGGCCGGGCGCTACGGGACCCGGACCGAAGCCGAGGAGCACGCCCGCGGGCTGCGCTCCCTGGGCCTGGACATCCGCGTGACCGAGGCCTTCACCGACACCTGACGCGCACACCGCAACCCGCGCCGCCAGGGTCCAGGCCCCGGCCGCGCCTGGACGCATGATACGCCGCACCTGCCTTGACCTGTTCCACGGACTGCTCCGCTTCTGCCTGGAGCAGAATCTTCTGAATCTGCTTCTGGCCATCGCCATCGGAGCGCTCTCCGGCTGGGGCGCGGTGCTCTTCCACCACGTGCTCCAGGGGTCGCAGTATCTCTTCTACCAGAATTCCAATGACATCCTGACCTTCCACGAGACCGTGCCCGCCTGGAAGCTGGCGCTGTTGCCCGCCCTGGGCGGCCTGCTGGTGGGCCTGTTGGTGCGCTTCGGCGCGCGCGAGGCCAAGGGCCACGGCGTGCCCGAGGTCATGACCGCCCTGGCGCTGAAGTCCGGGCGCATCCGCAAGCGCGTGGCCCTGGTCAAGATCCTGGCCTCGGCCATCTGCATCGGCTCGGGCGGCTCCTCGGGCCGCGAGGGGCCCATGGTCCAGATCGGCTCCAGCATCGGCTCCTCCGTGGGCCAGCTGGCCAAGGTCACGGTCATGCACCAGCGCACCATGGTGGGCTGCGGCGCGGCAGCGGGCATCGCCGCCACCTTCAACGCGCCCATCGCGGGGGTGCTCTTCGCCCTGGAAATCCTCATCGGCGACTTCGGCCTGGCCTCGTTCTCGCCGGTGGTCATCTCCTCGGTCACGGCCACGGCCATCTCGCGCTACTACTGGGGCGACCTGCCGACCTTCAACATCCCGGCCTACGAGATCCACTCGGCCTGGGAGTTCGCGGTCTATCCCTTCCTGGGCATCGCCGCGGCCCTGGCCGCCGTGACCTTCATCAAGGTGCTGGAAAAGTCCGAGGACATCTTCGAGCACGTGCCCCTGCCCGACTGGCTGAAGCCCGCCGTGGGCGGGCTGATCCTGGGCTCGGTGGTCCTGGCCTGGCCCGAGGCCTTCGGCGTGGGCTACGGGGCCATGAACAACGCCCTGCATAGCCGCATCGCCGGGGTCCTGCTCCTGGCCCTGGTGCTGGTCAAGATCGTGGCCACCTCCGCCACCCTGGGCTCGGGCGGCTCCGGGGGCATCTTCGCCCCGTCCCTGTTCATCGGGGCCATGTGCGGCGGGTTCTTCGGCTGGGCGGCCGGGGAGCTGCTCCCGGGTCTCACGGCCCCGTCCGGGGCCTACGCCCTGGTGGGCATGGGCGCGGTGGTGGCCGGCACCACCCACGCGCCCATCACGGCCATCCTGATCATCTTCGAGATGACCGGGGACTACAAGATCATCCTGCCCATGATGATCACCTGCATCATCTCCACCATCCTGGCCTCGGCCCTGCACCGGGACTCCATCTACACGGGCAAGCTGCGCCGCCGGGGCATCGACATCTCCCGGGGCCTGGAGCAGAACATCCTGCGCTCGCTGAAGGTGTCCCGGTTCATGACCGCCGCCCCGGCCTCCATCCCCGAGACCCTGCCCCTGGTGGACATCATCCGCACCTTCCGCAACCAGGACATGGCCTACCTGCACGTCACCGACGCCGAGGACAGGCTCACGGGCATCATCTCCTTCCACGACATCCGTCCCATCCTGCGCGAGGAGGGCCTGCACTACCTGGTCATCGCCGGGGACGTCTGCACGCGCGCCCCCGTGACCGTGGGCCTGGACGACGACATCCAGAAGGCCATGCAGCTCATGAGCGGGCGCGGCATATCCCAGCTGCCCGTGGTGGACCCGGAAGCCGGGGGCCGCGTGGTGGGCGCCCTGCGCCAGAAGGACGTGCTCGCGGCATACGACAAGGCCATCATCCGGCGCGAGATCGAGGAGGGCTGAGCCCCGGCCCGGGCCCGCCGCTCTGCGCCTCTCCCTTGACACTGGGCCCGGCCTCGGGAACACCTTTCAGGAAACCCGATCGTTTCCGGAGACCGCACATGCCCGTTCCGCGCACCCTGCGCCTGCCCCTCGTTCTCGCCGCCCTGGCCCTGGCCGTGGCCCTGGCCGCCTGCTCGGGCAACGACGCCCCGCAGCCCAAGCCCTGCCCGCCGTGCCCCGAATGCCCGGACTGCCCCTCCTGCCCGGACTGCCCGCCCGCGCCCAAGGCGGCTCAGCAGCAGCCGGAGAGCAGGATCGCGGCCATCAAGAAGCGCGGGGCGCTCATCGCGGCGGTGCGCGACAACGCCATCCCCTTCGGCTACACCGACGAGCACACCGGCGAGATCGTGGGCTTCGAGGTGGACCTCTGCCGCGTGCTGGCGGGGGCCCTGGGCGTGCGCCTGGAGCTGATGCCCGTGGGCAAGAACGCGCGCATCGGCCTGCTCCTGGAGGGCGAGGCCGACCTGGTGGCCGCCACCATGACCCACCACTTCGCGCGCGAGGACGACATCGACTTCTCCATCACCTATTTCATGGACGGCCAGAAGCTCCTGGTGCGCCGCGCCGGGCCCGTGCACTCCGTGGCCGAGCTCCTGGGCCGCACCGTGGGCGTGGTGGACGGGTCCTGGGCCGAGGAGAACATCAAGAAGGCCCAGCCCGGGGCCCGGGTGCGCGCCTTCCCGGGCTACGCCCAGGCCTTCATGGCGCTGAAGCAGCGCAAGATATCCGCGGTCTGCGCCGACACCACCATCCTGTTGGGGCTGCGCAACTCCGACCAGGACCCCGCCGCCTGGGAGATCGTGGGCGACTACATCTCCGACGAGCCCTACGGCATGGGCCTGCCTCCGAACGATTCGGCCTTCCGCGACTTCGTGAACCGCACCCTCATGCGCGCCTGGGCCGGGGGCGAGTACATGACAATCTACAACCGCTGGTTCGGGCCGCACACCAAGTACTACCTGCCCACGGGCTGGCGCATGGAAACCTGGCCCGGATACTGAGCCGTCGCAAAACCGAAACATTATAGCCACGGCTGTTGCCATCCCCATGCACTTGGGGTAGTTTTTGGGCCACCGGCAATCATCATGGGTGGACAATCCAAACCGGGGATGTTCCGGATGCGACGAGACGAGGCTGACAGCCTCCCGCATGGAAGACGAGGGTAATCGACAACTCAGCGATTACCCTTTTGCTTTATCGGCGTCCCCGAAAGCGAGAGGTGCAATGGCCAAACCGACAAAAGGACAGACCAGGGTCCACATCTACCCGGACTGGTGCAAGGCCTGCGGCCTGTGCGTGGCCTTCTGCCCGGCCAAGGTCCTGGAACTGGACACCGTGGCGGGCTGCGCCGTGGCCGCGCGCGAAGAGGACTGCATCAACTGCGGCTTCTGCGAGCTGCACTGTCCGGACTTCGCCATCGTCATCACGCCCAAGGACGACAAGGGGGCCCGGAGCCCCGAGGACAGGTACTGCAAATCATGACCGCCAAGAAAAACGCGCCGAGGGAGATCTTCGCCCTGGGCGCCGAGGCCGTGGTCGAGGGCGCGCTGCTGGCCGGGTGCAGCTTCTACGGAGGCTACCCCATCACCCCGTCCTCGGAGATCATGGAGGGCATGGCCGCGCGCCTGCCCAGGACGCCCGACGGGGTCTTCATCCAGATGGAGGACGAGATCGCCTCCATGGGCTCCATCATCGGGGCCTCCATGGCCGGGCGCAAGGCCATGACCGCCACCTCGGGCCCGGGCTTCTCGCTGATGCAGGAGCTCATCGGCTACGCCTGCATGACCGAGGTGCCCCTGGTGGTGGTCAACGTGATGCGCGGCGGCCCGAGCACCGGCCTGCCCACCAGCCCGGCCCAGGGCGACGTGCAGCAGGCCCGCTGGGGCACCCACGGCGACCACTCCATCATCGTGCTCTCGGCCACGGACGTGCAGGACTGCCTGGAAATGACCGTCAAGGCCTTCAACTTCGCGGAAAAATACCGCTCCCCCGTGATCCTCCTGCTGGACGAGATCACGGCCCACACCCGCGAAAAAATCGCCCTGCCCGAACCGGGCGAGCTGGAAATCTTCTCCCGGCTGCAACCATCCATGCCCCCGGAATGGTACCGCCCCTTCGAGGAGACCATGCGCGGGGTCACGCCCATGCCGCCCCTGGGCGCGGGCTACCGCTTCCACTACACGGGCCTGACCCACGACGACCACGGCTTCCCCACCTCCCGGACCGACGAGGTGGAGGCCGCCATCAGCCGCCAGTTCCGCAAAATCGACCAGTTCTTCTACGACATCGAGATCGTGGAGGAGGTGCATACCGAGGACTGCGAACGCCTAGTCATCGCCTTCGGCTGCGTGGCGCGGGCCGCGCACCTGGCCGTGGAGCAGGCCCGGGAGGCCGGGGTCAAGGCCGGCCTGTTGAACCTGAAGACCCTGTTCCCCTTCCCGCGCTCGGCCGTGGAGAAGGTCCTGCACCACTGCGAGAGCGTGCTGGTGCCGGAGATGAACATGGGGCAGATATCGCGCGAAGTGAAGCGGGTGAACAACGGGCGCGCCGAAGTGCGGACGCTGAACCGCGTCGACGGCCGCATCATCACCCCCAAGCAGATCCTCGACAGCCTGAGGAAGGGATAAGCCATGGCCCAAGTCACGCAACTGATCCACAACTACCTGCGGCACGACAAGAAGTTCCCGCACCTGTTCTGTCCGGGCTGCGGCCACGGCATCGCCCTGGGCTCGCTGATCCGCAGCGTCCACTGCCTGGGCATCCCCAAGGACGACGTGGTGCTCGTGGCGGGCATCGGCTGCTCGGGCCGCATCCCCGTGTACGTGGACTTCAACACCGTGCACGCGGTGCACGGCCGGGCTCTGACCATGGCCACGGGCATCAAGATGGCCAACCCCAAGCTCAAGGTCATCGTGGTCATGGGCGACGGCGACGCCCTGTCCATCGGCGGCAACCACTTCATCCACGCGGCGCGGCGCAACATCGGCCTGTCCGTGATCGTGCTCAATAACTTCATCTACGGCATGACCGGCGGCCAGTGCTCCTCCACCACCCCGGCGGGGTCCTGGTCCTCCACCACGCCCTACGGGGCCATGGAGAAGTCCTTCGACCTGGTGCGGCTCACGGGCGCGGCCGGGGCCAACTTCGTGGCCCGGGGCACCGTGTTCCACGTCAAGACCCTGGACAAGCTCTACACCGCGGCCCTGTCGCGGCCCGGGTTCAACTTCGTGGAGACGCTGACCCCCTGCCACACCCAGTTCGGCCGCAAGAACAAGTACAAGGACCCGGTGGAGATGTTCAAATGGCTGAAAAAGACGGCCACGCCGCTGGAGGCCTACAACAAGCTCAAACCCGAGGACCGGGGCGCGCGCATCCCCATCGGCGTGTTCCAGGAGCGCGACGAGCCGTCCCTGGAGGCCAAGTACCAGCAGATGCGTGAACAACTCGCGGGGGGCAAGGCATGACACACGACATCCAACGCTTCGAGATCTGCCTCTCGGGCCTGGGCGGCCAGGGCGTGCTGACGCTCGGCAAGGTCATGGGCCAGGCCCTGGCCCTGGGGCACGGGTTCCACGTGGCCCAGACCCAGAGCTACGGCCCCGAGGCGCGCGGCGGCGCGTCGCGCACGGACCTGGTCATCTCCACCAGCCCCATCAGCTACCCCAAGACCGACAAGATCGACCTGCTGGTGGCCCTGTCCCAGGAGGCCTGCAACAAATACTTCCAGCACTTGAAGCCCGACAGCGTGCTGCTGGTGAACTCCACCCTGGTCAAGCAGGTGCCCACCAACCACTACCTGGCCCTGCCCTTCACGGAAATGGCCCGCGACCGGCTGAAGCTCGTCCAGGCCATGAACACCATCGTGCTCGGGGCCTGCACGTTCCTGTTGCCCTTCACCAAGCGCTCGGTGATGCGCAAGAGCCTGGAAGCCTCCCTGCCCGCCAAAATCGTGGAAGTGAACGTCAAGGCCTTCACCATGGGCTACAAGGAAGCGGAAAAAGCCTTCAAAACCCCGCCCCCCCTGTGGCAACCCCTGGCCGAAAAAGAAAAACCAGCGAGCAAGGCCCCGGCCAAGAAATAAAATCGCCCCCCGCGGCCACTCGCTCAAGTGGCTGATCTCTTGAGAATTCATGCATTGCAAAAATCCCCCGCAACCGGACGGTTACGGGGGATTCTATTATTTGAGTCACTCCCAAGACAATCTTAACACTCATAATAAATTAAAGAAGAATTATCTACAAACAGCAAAGACGATGAGAATTCCCAAAAATCCTCATAACACAAACCAGAAAAATCTGACACGCGAAGAGCATTGTAAAAACCATCAGACATCATGAGCAGCTTGTTGCCATGGCTAAACCCACTATACACACCAGTAGAGATATCATTTTTCATAATTTTATCAATGAATAAAGACCCTATCCCTTTAGCAAGCACACCAGGGTGTTGCTGATCCATCTGAAACAACGGTCTAAATTCTACACCAGCACTGACAGCAACAACAGAATCCCCTATGGAAGCAACATACAAATCCGTATTTTTCAAAACAGCCAAGACAATTGCAGCCCCTACAGAATCATAATTTTTCGATATACTTATATGCATATCAAAAATTAAACTTCGAATACAATCTTCTGAAAATTTATCAACCGTCTTGAGTCTATCAACAAGATGACAACAAATTTCCTTACTGAAATTTTCTTTATCCTCTCCCCCCATAGCATCAACAACTGCAAAAAACATCGGATTTTCATAAATTTCTTCCTTTATTAAATGTCCGATGCATACATCACCACCGACAACAATGCAATCAGCTTGCTCTGATCGCCCTCCACGATGTGAAAACAAAAATCCTTTCGGCATGCTTAACATCTCGCTTCTAAAGAATTAATCGCTGAGCTAATGATTGATTTTACAACTTCAACTCCGTCCATATTAATTTTCGTAGAATAATTCAATATTATCTCATACACATGAGACCGACCATTCGTCCTCTTTACCCGTTTGTAGCCTTTTAACGCTTGGTCGACCCTCCTGTTTAAAATCGACCTAGCTTTTTCAGCTGTGGCACCCTGAATAGGCAAATCACCTTTTGCCAAAATTGAAATCTCTATATTAAATGTATCATTAGCCTTTGATTTGCTACTTATTGATATCAAAAACATACCAGAATGAGATTCAAACACACCTTCACCTTGACGCTTCTCTGGGGCTAACCCAACCGAAGCGAATACGACCTCATCTAAAAAATCTGCAAATTCAAGGTCGACTTCCATATCGATATGCTTCAGCTTGTTCTTAATTCGCAGCAGCTTATTTGACACATCGCTAAAATTCTGAATCCTATCACGAGGAATTTCCATCGTACACCCAGTGTATAGGTCAACAAAGTCGCGAGCCGCCTCGTATGATGGCCAAGAATTTAATCTAACATTTAAAGCTTCTATATTTGATTTTTGCCTCGACGGAGCCGGGTCAGACATAGTTATTGCATAAAAACAAAGTTGACCAAACGAGTAGATATCAGTTGTAATAGCGTGAGAAATTGGAGCTTTTGGTGTTTGTAATTGTTCAGGTGAAGCATAAAACAAAGTGCCTAATGCTTCTTGTGTAATTTGTGTTGCAGTAGAATGCCAAGCTAAATCAAAGTCTGTAAGGTATGGCCTGTATACATTATTTTCATATCGAAGTATAATGTTTTCAGGTTTAACATCTCGGTGAATTACTGATCTTACATGAGCGTGCTGCAACGTATCAGCTATAGTTAAAAGCAAGCTAATAGTTTCATCTAGAGTTTCGAACGCCCCACCAAAATCACGCAGATTGGGCCCATCAATATAGTCCATCAAAAACCCAAACGGGCACTCGGAAAAATCCCATACTTTCACAATATGAGGATGGTCCATCTGCTTCATTGCCTCATAACCTCTGGCAAATCTTTTTCTTTTTTCACTATTTGCGAGATCATGAGGATGATAAACTTTATAAGCATACATTTTATCGTCATCGCCATTTATTTTATAAACTGACCCAAACGCACCGTTACCAACCATATGTGCAACGTTACCCCACTTTGTTACAGTCCCAGGGTCAAGACGAGAAAGATGCGATACTCTATTGTTTAAGCTTTGGTATAGCTCCAAAAACTCTTTATCTCTTTTGAGATCAGGATGCTTTTCAAGCTTCTTTTCACACCACCTAACAACAGCAGAAACAGACACACATGAATCTTTATACCCTTTCTTTTTCCAATCTTGATTAAAAAAGTTTTTTGTAAATACATCTTCGCAGTTTGAATAAATGGACTTAAACTTTTTAAGAACAATTTCTTTTGCATCACCAACCAACAATTCAACAGTTAAAGCATCAAATCCAGATCCTATAATATGTTTATCTGTTATATCGCTTTTGAGTACAGGTGAGGGTACAGAAAACTTGTTCATTTCATTTACTAAAAAATCATATAAGCTTGTAACAGTAATATCTCCATTCATATCTGCTGCGTACCCAGATAGACCAAGAAGAACACAATAAGTAAATATTCCATGTCCAAGATCGTGTCTTTCTTTCGCTTTTTCGCTGATATCACATGCAGCAAGCACAGATCTATTCTTAATACCAGAGAATTCTTCCTCTATTATTGCGTTTGTAATTGGCACCACAGAACGATTCTTTGCCATCGCAGCACCCGAGTGACAACAATCTAATATCAATAGCACGTTTTTATCTTTAGCAATAGAATTTATTATTCTATTTAAATATGCTACACTCAATCCTTCATTGTATCTTTTACAATCAACACTGCATAAGTACACACCATCATCCGCTAACACCCCGTGTCCTGCAAAAAATATTACTATGTCTTCATGATTACCTTTTAAAATTCGAGAAATTTCGGATTTTATATTTTCCAGGGTTGCCTCTAAATCTCTTAATTCATAGACTATATATCCAAAGTTGTCTTCACGCAGCATAGTCGCGACGTCTACAGCATCATCGACACAACATTTTAATTCACTTCCAATATAGCTGTTAATACCAATAGTTAACGCAATTTTACTCATTATACGCCCCCATAAATTTACTTATTAGCTATATATCTATATTTTACCTATTCTTCAAACCCTCTTTTCCGGCTTATGATATTGAGCCCCCGCATTCCTATGCCTTGTCCAACGCCGCCTTGACCGTGGCGGGCAGGGACGAGAGGTCGGGGCAGATGGCGATGCCGGCCTGTTCCAGGGCCTTGATTTTTTCGTCCACGCCGTGGCCGGGGTCGATGATGGCTCCGGCGTGGCCCAGGCGCTTGCCCGGGGGCGCGGTGCGCCCGGCGATGAACGCGGCCACGGGTTTCGGGAAATTCGTACGCGTGACGTATTCGGCCAGTTCCTCCTCGGCGCGGCCGCCGATCTCGCCGAGGACGAGGACGGCGCGCGTGTTCGGGTCGTGGCGCAGCAGTTCGCACATGTCGATGTAGCTGGTGCCCACGAAGGGGTCGCCGCCCAGGCCCACGGCCAGGGACTGGCCGATGCCCGCAGCGGTCAGGCGCATGGCCGCCTCGTAGGTCAGGGTGCTGCTGCGCGCGAGCACGGCCACGGGCCCGGGGCTGAAGGCCTGGTCGGGCATGATGCCGATCTTGGTGCGCCCCGGGGCGATGATCCCGGGGTTGTTGGGGCCCACCAGGCGGCAATCCGGGGGCAGCAACTCCTTGACGCGCAGCATGTCGTGCTGGGTGATCCCGTCGGTAATGCAGACGATCCATTTGATGCCCGCGAAGGCGGCCTCCAGGATGGCCTCGGGCGCGAAGGCCGCGGGCACGAAGATGATGCTCGCGCCGATCTCGTGCTGCGCCAGAGCCGCGCGCACGGAGTCGTACACGGGCACGTTCTCCACGTGCCGCCCGCCCTTGAAGGGCGTGACCCCGGCCACGATCCTGGTGCCGTGGGCGCGCATCAGCGCGGTGTGCCACTGGGCGGTGCGGCCGGTGATGCCCTGCACGAGCACGGGCATGCCCTTCTCGAAGGGCATGGACGCGGGGAACGGCGCGGGGTCAAAGGGCACGTCCGCATGCACGCGCCCGTTGCCGTTGGCCGCGGCGCCGCCCTGGCCGTCCAGCTCGCGCAGGGCGGCCACGGCCGAGGCCATGTCCGAGACGATGGTCAGCTCGGGAATGTCCAGCTCCCCGAGGATGGCCCGGCCCTCGTCGGCGTCGTTGCCGGACAGGCGCACCACCAGCGGCTTCACGGGCGGCTCCTCGTCCAGGGCCTCGCTCAGGGCCATGGCCAGCTTGGAGCAGGACAGCACCCCCCCGAAGATGTTCACGAACACGGCCGTCACGCCCTTGTCCGCGAAGAGCAGGTGCATGGCCTGGCGCATGCGGTCCAGGTTCGCCGCGCCGCCCAGGTCCATGAAGTTGGCGGCGGGCAGGCCCGAGAGGTTCAGGAGGTCCATGGTGGCCATGGCCAGGCCCGCGCCGTTGACCACCAGGCCGAAGCGCCCGGGCAGGGAATGGTAGGCCAGCCCGGCCTCGCGGGCCAGGTTCTCCGCGCGCGAGGCGTGCTCCGGAGCGTAGAAGCGCTCCAGGTCGCCGTGCTGCATGAGGAAATTGTCGTCGATCTCGACCCGGGCGTTCAGGGCGGCCCAGCTCAGGTCCGCCGTCAGCACCAGGGAGTCGATCTCGACCATGAGCAGGCCGTAGTTGCACACGGCCTCGTACAGGCGCTTGACGCACTCGCGGAACCCGCCCCAGTGCTCGTTGTCCACGCCCAGGTGGAAAAAGGCCGCGCGCATGTGGTAGTCCCGCAGGCCCAGGCTCATGGGGACGTGCTGCACCAGCAGGTTGTCGATGCTCTGGCCCTCAACGGGCGCGCCGCCCTGGCGGCCCACGGTGAACACCAGGCGGCCCAGGTCGCGGGACACGCTGAAGGAACACGAGCATTCCCGGGCCAGTTCCACGCCGCGCTCCAGGCGCAGCAGCGGCACGGGCTTGTCGTCGACGACCAGGGCGAAAAGTTTTTTCGCCAGGGGCGCGAGGTCCTTCTTGCGGTCCACCCGCGCCACGCCTCCGGCCCGGCCCCTGCCGGGAGCCAGGATTTGGGCCTTCAGGTACCAGGGCGGCTTGAAGGGCGGAGCCGCGTGCTCCAGGGTCTGGGGGGTGAGGAGAATACCCTCGGGCACTTGGATTCCCGCTTCCGCCAAGAGCAATTTGCTTTTGTGTTCGTTGAGCAGCATCCAAATCCTTCCTCGCGGTTGATCGTTGAGAAGGTGCTGGGATATGGTGAGCCTCAGGCAAGGCCATATGGGCCATAGCATGAAAGCAGGCGGGGGTGAACCAAGCCCGGGGGTCGGAATTTTTCCCATGCCCCGGGCCCGGCGCGTTTCCCCGCAAAGGAGTCGGCCATGGATCACGACGCCCCCACCCCATCGAACACCGCATCGCGGCCGGACCCCCGGCGGCGGCGCCTGGTCAAATGGGCCGCGATCCTGGCCGCGTGCATGGCGCTCTACGCCCTGGCCGGATTCGTGATCCTGCCCCACGTGGCCCGCTCCATGCTGCCCGAGAAGCTGGGCCAGGCCCTGGGGCGCGCGGCCTCGGTGCGCGACGTGCGCTGCAATCCCTTCACCCTGGTGGTGGAGGTGGAGGGCCTGAAGGTCATGGAGCCGGACGGGGAGCGGGTCTTCGCCTCCCTGGAGCTTTTGCACGTCCAGGCCTCGGTGCGCGCCCTGTTCCGCCTGGCCGCGGGCCTCACGGACCTGCGCCTGGTGCAGCCGTACGTGCACGTGGCCCAGGAGACGGCGGACAGGTACAATTTCTCGGACATCCTGGAAGGCAAGGACGGGGCCGAGGGCGAAGGCCGGGCCGAAAAGGACGAAGGCGGCGGGCCGTTCCCCCTGTTGGGCAGCAACCTGGTCATCGAGGGCGGCCGCGTGGAGTTCGAGGACCGGGTGCGCGGCGTGACCCACATGCTGGAGGACCTCGACCTGGCGGTGCCCTTCGTGTCCACCCTGCCCGGCGACAGCCGGGTCTACGTGCAGCCCGCCCTGTCTGCGCGCCTGGACGGCCGGCCCCTGGCCCTGGAGGGCCGCACCCGGCCCTTCGAGGACAGCCTGCGCACGGAGCTGAACCTGACCCTGGACCAGGTGGACCTGACCCGCTACCGGCCGTACCTGCCCGTGTCCAAGCGCCTGGGCCTGGCCTCGGGCGCGCTGTCCTGCGACCTGTCCCTGGTCTTCATGCAGCGCAAGGACGGCGCGCCGCGCATCTCGGTCATGGGCCCGGTGCGCGTGAGCGGGCTGGAGACGACCCTGGACGGGGCCCCCCTGGCCGGGTTCAAGGAACTGCTGGTGCGCGTGGGCGGGGTGAACCTGGACCAGGGCCTCGTGTCCCTGGACGAGGTGCGCCTGAGCGCGCCCCACGCCTCGGTGGTGCTGGACGAACAGGGCAAACCGCTGGCTGCGGGCCTGGTCCCCGAGGGCGAAGGCGGGGCCGAGGCCCGGGACGAGGCCCAGGCCGCCGACGGCGGCCCCGGGTTCCGGGTGCGCGCCACGCGCGTGGCGGTGCTGGACGGCGACATTTCCTTTGACGACCGGGCCCGGGGCTTCAAGGCCCGGGTCGCTCCCCTGGCCCTGGCCCTGGACGGGCTGGACACGGCCGGAGGCGACGCGGCCTTCTCCCTGGACGCGGGCCTGGACGGCAGCCCCCTGCTCGCGGTGCGGGGCGCGCTGGACGTGGCGGCCAAAAGCGCCCGGGGCAAGCTGTCCCTGGCCGGGCTGAAGCTCACGCGCCTGGCCCCCTACTATGCCGGGGCCCTGCCCGTGGAACTCGCCTCGGGCTCCGTGGACACGGGCCTCGAATTCACGGTGCGGGCCGGGGGCGACGAACTCGCGGCCTCGGTCACGGACCTGGGCCTGACCCTCAAAGACCTGGCCCTGCGGGCCTGGGGCAAGGACGGCTGCACGGCCCTCGTGCCCCAGGCGCGGCTGAGCCAGATGAGCCTGGAATACCCGGCCCTCACGGGCGCGGCCAAGTCCCTGGACATCTCCAAGACGACCCTGCGCGCGGCCGGGAAGAAGGGACGGAATTTCGCGCACCTGGAATCCCTGAAGCTGGAGGGGATCAGCTTCGACGCCCACGACATTCCCAGTGCCGGGCTCGGGTCCCTGACCCTGTCCGGCCTGTCCGTGCGCGCGCCGGGTTCGGAGGACGCGGCCCTGGCCCTGGACGCCCTCAGCGTGTCGCGCGCGGCCTACGCGGGCAAGGCCCCGTCCCTGGACGTGGCCGCGGTGAACCTGCGCGCGCCCAGGCTGCTGGCCGTGCTGGATTCCCAAGGGGTCTCCAACGTCCAGCGCATCCTGGCGGCCGTCACGGGCCAGCCCGTGGCCAAGCCCGAAAAGGGCGAGGCCGAAAAAGCCACGCAAGAGGAAAAACCGGCCGAGCCCCGGAAGGAAGAATCATCCCCGGACGGCCCGGGCCTGCTGCTGACTCTGAAGTCCCTGGACATCAAGGACGGCGGCCTGGGCTTCCGCGACGAGCAGGTCTCCCCGGCCTATTCCACGCACCTCAAGGACTTCGCGGGCTCCCTGGCCGGGTTCTCCAGCGCGCCCGGGGCCGAGCCCGCGACCCTGCGCCTCGCGGGCATGGTGGACGGGCACGCGCCCCTGGCCGTGGAGACGACCTTCTCGCCCACGGACCTGGGCCTGAACCCGTCGGGCCGCCTGACCCTCACGGACCTGGGGCTGACCGGATTTTCGCCCTACACGGCCAAGTTCGTGTCCTACACCCTGGGCAAGGGCCAGCTGTCCGTGTCCCTGGACACGCGGGTCCAAGGCCGCGACCTCTCGTCGGAAACCCTGATCCGGCTGCGGGGCATCGAGCTGGGGCAATACGCCAAGAGCCCGGACGACGTGGGGCTACCCCTGCCCCTGGCCCTGGCCCTGCTCACGGACCGTTCGGGCAACGTGGAGCTGGACGTGCCCGTGCGCGGCAGCCTGGACAACCCGGATTTCCGCCTGGGCAAGGTCATCGTCAAGGCCATGATGAACATCCTGTTCAAGGCCGTGACCTCGCCCTTCGCCCTCATCGGCGGGCTGTTCGGCGGGGGCGAGGACCTGAACGCCCTGGCCATGGCCGCCGGAAGCAGCGACCTGACCCCGGCGGCGGCGGACAAGCTGGACACCATGGCCAAGGCCCTGGCCGAGCGCCCCGGCCTGAAGGTGGAGGTGGCGGGCACTGTCTCGCCGGGCACGGACGGCGAGGCCCTCTCGGCCCTTGCCGTGCGCCGCGCCGTGAACATGGTGCGCTTCCTGGAACTGGAGAAGAAGGGCCGGATCCCGCAGAGCGTGGACCAGGTCGGCCTGACCCCGGAGGAATATCCCGAATACCTGCGCGAGGCCTACGAGGCGGCGGAGTTCGAGAAGCCCGACGAGGTGGACGACCTGCCCGAGGAACAGGCAGTTCCGGCCATGGAACGGCTGCTGCGCCGGCATCTCGCGGCCACGGGCCAGGACCTGGCCGACCTGGGCCGCAACCGCGCCCTGGCCGTGAAGGACGCCCTGGTGGAACGCGGCGTGGAACCGGGCCGGGTGTTCCTGCGCGAGGCCACGGACAAGGACGCGGCCCAGGCCCCCACGGGCGCGGCCCTGTCCCTGCGCTGACGGCCAGTTTCCGAGGCGAACGGTGGGAACCAAAGACTTCAATGGCTTGCCGCTTGACTTCACACTTTGCTTCCTTACAATCCGAGGACTAACCACAAGTCCGGGGGGACGGCATGAAGGAACCGAACAACAGCCCGAAATTCGAAGCGCTCTTAGCCCTCGCCAAGCGCATGGAGCAGTCCAAGGCCCAGGCCTCGGCCGCGTGCCTGGACGTGCTGCAGACCGCGACGGCCCTGCGCCGCACCCTGCACGAGCGCTTCTTCCGCGAGGCCATGAGCGAGGGCCGCTTCACGGTGCTGGCCCTGCTGCTCAACGCGCCGGACTGGTGCCTGGCGCCTTCGGAGCTGGCCATGGCCTCGGGGGTGACCCGGGCCACCATGACCGGGCTCCTGGACGGCCTGGAGGCCGACGGCCTCGTGGAGCGCCGGGCCCACCGCAGCGACCGGCGCAAGCTCTCCGTGCGTCTCACGGGCACCGGGCGCACCACGCTTCTGGAGCTGGCCCCGGGCCTGTACAAGATCCTGTCCCAGGTCGGGGCGGCCCTGGCCCAGGAGCGCGTCAAGCCCCTGGGGGACGCCCTGAGCAAGCTGCGCGGCGGCGCGGAATAGACACACGACGACCGGGACGCAGGCCCCGGCCACCGGAGGAGACGTATTTCGGATGAAGATTTCCAAGATTCTCAAATTTCTGCACGCCAAACCGTCCACCGTGGCCTTCCTGGAGGAGGCCGAGAAGATCCCCGGCTACCCCCTGCTGGAAAAATTCCACGGCTACTTCTACCAGCGCTGGCCCTACTTCTACATCCGCCTGGGCACGGGCAACCACCCCATGCAGCGCTTCTTCGAGCCCCTGGCGGACCTGGCGGCCAAGCTCTACCCCACGCACCCGGACCCCGGCGACGCGGACTCCGTGACCTGGGCGGACTCGTACCACGGCAAGGCCGTGCCCCTGGACGAGGCCAAGCGCCTCATCCAGGTCAAGCGCGACATCGAACTCCGCGACCTGGAAAAGGTCATCCCCTACAAGCGGGCCAGGGACATCGTGCTCCAGAACCCCGAGCGCATCGCGCTCCTGGAGTGCCCCTGCCGCGCGGCGCGGGAAACCCCCTGCCAGCCCATGGACGTCTGCATCATCGTGGGCGAGCCCTTCGTGACCTTCATCCTGGAGCACCATCCGGACAAGGCCCGGGCCATCACCCAGGAGGAGGCCGTGCGCGTCCTGGAGGAGGAGGACAAGCGCGGCCACGTGCACCACGCCTTCTTCAAGGAGGCCATGCTGGAGCGCTACTACGCCATCTGCAACTGCTGCCAGTGCTGCTGCGGGGCCATGCAGGCCCAGCGCATGGGCATCCCCATGCTCTGCTCGTCGGGATTCGTGGCCGAGGTGGACGCAGAGGCCTGCAAGCAGTGCGGGGTCTGCGCGTCGCGCTGCCAGTTCGGTGCCCTGACCTTCGAGGACCGCGCCCTGGCCCTGGACAGCGCCAAGTGCATGGGCTGCGGCGTCTGCGTCAACGCCTGCCCGGCCGGGGCCCTGAGCCTGGTGCGCGATCCCTCGCGGGGCGAGCCCCTGGAGATCGTCAAGCTGCTGGAAGAGGCCGGGGCAGCTTAGCAGGCCGCCCCAAAACAGCGATCTGCGGCGTCGCTACGCCGCTACGCCGCTTCGCTGTTGCAAAAAAGGCAAAACCTCGCGTAGCGTAAGCGTTGGGATACGCGTCGGTCTTGCCTTTTTCTTGCGCCTTGCATCTCACTATTTTGGAACGCCCTGCGAGAATGCCTCCTGTACGCCACGACGCGGCCTACAAATGCTTGCCCAGGTCGATGACCGCGGCCACCATCAGCTCATGCAGGCAGACGGCGAACATCTCCTCGGACTTCTCGCGCGAGGGCAGGGCGATCATGCGCTCCCAGCGGCCCGCGTAGGTCTTCTTGAACACCGTGTCCGCGCCCTTGGTCAGGGTCACGGTGAATTCCAACTCCAGGGCGTGGTTCATGCGCTCGGCCACGAGCCGGGCCTTGCTCACGCTGCCCGCCACCACGACCTCGGGCGCGCCGGGCGCGCCCGCCTCGGCGACGCGGCAGCCCCGGGCCTCGAGCTCCTGCACCAGGGACGTGCGCAGCCATTCGTCCACGCCCTGGCCGTCGGGCCGAAACTGAAAGTTCTCGTTATGCCCCAGCATGGGGTCGGGGCGCGCGTCCAGGAACGAGGCCACGGCCACCGCCCCCTGGCAGCCCGAGGCGTCCATGGACGGGATGTAGCCCAGGGTGATGCGGTTGTCTCCGGCCGCGCAGGCCGCGAGCGCCAGCAGCACAAGGCCCAGGATGGGGAAACGCAGACTCTTGCAAACATGGGAAACGGACATGGCAACCTCCTGATCTGTCCTGTCCGTCATGATATCCCAGGACCTTGCGGCCCCGCAAGCGCCTTGACTTCACCGCCCGGGCATGGGATTCCCGCCCAGTATCCACAGGGGGAAATAATGAACGACCACGACGCGACCCAGCGTTTTCTGGACAGCCTGCCCGAGATCGCCCCGGACCAGGAGTTCGCCTTCGCCTGCCATCCGGACGTGCCCTGCTTCAACGCCTGCTGCAGCGACCTGAACCTGATGCTCACGCCCTACGACGTGCTCAGGCTGCGCCGGACGCTGGGCGAATCCAGCGCGGAATTCCTCCAGAACCGCACGGAGATGCGCCTGACCCCGGACACGGGGCTGCCCCTGTGCAAGCTGCGCATGTGCGACGACAAGCGCAGGAGCTGTCCCTTCGTGCGCGAGGCGGGCTGTTCCGTGTACCAGGACAGGCCCGGGGCCTGCCGCACCTACCCCCTGGGCCGCGCCACCCGCGTCGAGGAAGGCGGCGGGGTGCGCGAACGCTTCTTCCTGGTGCGCGAGCCCCATTGCAGGGGCTTCGCCGAGACCAGCACGTGGACCCCGGGCACCTGGCTCAAGGACCAGGGCCTGGAGCCCTACAACGAGCTGAACGACCGCTACATGCAACTGCTGGCGCGCATCCGCGACACGGGGCGGCCCGTGGACCCCAGGCGCGCCAACATGGCCGCCCTGGCCCTGTACCAATTGGACAACTTCGCCCGGTTCATGCAGGATACCGGACTACTGGAACGCCTCGAACTGGACGCAGGGCGCAAGGAGCGGATCCTTGAGGACGAGGAAACCCGCCTGCGCTTCGCCGTGGACTGGCTGGAGCTGGTCCTGTTCGGGGAAACCGCCGGCCTGAGGCCCAAAGCATGACCATCGCCCCCCTGCCCGCGCACCCCAAGGTCGCGCCCCGCGCCGAACTGCCCGCCCTGCTCGAACCCCTGCGCCGAGCGGGCAGGCGCATCGTGTTCACCAACGGCTGCTTCGACCTGCTGCACCCCGGCCATGCGGACCTCCTGGCCCGCGCCCGGGACCTGGGCGACGCCCTGGTGGTGGGCGTGAACGACGACGCGTCCGTGCGCCGCCTCAAGGGCCCCACGCGCCCGGTGACGCCCCTGGCGGGCCGGATGTACGTGCTGGCGGCCCTGGCCTGCGTGGATTTCGTGACCTCCTTCGACGAGGACACGCCCGCGAACCTCATCGCCGAGGTCCGGCCCGACGTGCTGGTCAAGGGCGGGGACTGGGCCGTGGAGGCCATCGTGGGTCGGGAAACCGTCCAAGCCGACGGTGGCGAAGTCCGCTCCCTGCCTCTCTTGCCTGGACACTCCACAACCAGTATAATCGACCGCATATTGAAGACGTGCTCAAAGGGCGGCTGAGCCGACCCGCCCTTTTCCGAATGTTCCCCAGGCGTTCTGGAATCCTCGGCACATGCAGCGGCGGCCGGATCATGCACATGACCAGCTCTCCCAACCAGTTCCCGATCCCGTCGGTTCTGCTCGTCCTGCTCTTGTGCCTGCTGTGCCAGCCCCTCCCGGCCCGCGCCCAGCAGCCCCCCGAAGACTCGGTGCAGACGATCCGCATGGCGTTCGGCAACTACGCCCCGCCCTTCTACGTGACCGACGGCGCAAGCCTCAAGACCGGGCTGTTCGTCGATTTCCTGCGGGCCTTCGAGGCGGCCTATCCGAACTACCACATCAAACGCGTGGTGCTGCCCCGCAAGCGCATCGACCACGCCCTGCGCAAGGGCGCGGTGGACGCCTTCGCCCTGAACAGCCCCCTGTTCGTGCCCCTGGGCGACCGGGAGCGGTACGCCTTCTCGCTGCCCCTGGTCAGATCCTGCGACCACGTGGCCGTGCGCCCGGGCGCGGAATTCGAATACCAGGGCCCGGCGTCCCTGAAGGGCCGCACCCTGGGCCTGGTGCTGGGCAACGGATACGGCCCCCTGGAGCCCTTCATGAACGAGGGGCTCTTCCGCGTGGAAAGGGCCCAGGGAGAATTCCGACTGCTACGCATGCTGGACTCCGGCTACCTGGACGCGGCCGTGCTCAACGGCCACACCGCGCGCTCGGCCATGCGCCGCAACGGCATGCTCGAGGACAGCGTGGTCTTCCTGGATCCACCGGTGTACTGCTTCCACCTCGCAGTCCAGGTCCAGCGCGAGCACCTCGGCTTCGTCCGCGACCTGGACGAATTCATCGCGGCTTCGCGCGAAAACGGCGCGCTGGAGCGCCTGGTGCGCATCTGGCGGTTGCGGGAAGAGCCCCGCACTCCCTTCGACTAGGAGCGCGCGTCCCCGGCCAGCTCCTCCAGGAGCTTGGCCACGGCCGCGAAATCCATGTCTCCCAGGCCCCGGGCCACGGCGGCCCGGTAGAGCTGCTGCATGGCGGCGGTGCACGGGGCGGCCGCCCCGGTGTCGTAGGCCGTGTCCAGGGCGAACTTGAGGTCCTTGGCCATGTGCCGCAGGGGGAACTGAGCCGGATAGCGGCCGGAGCGCAGCATGTCCTCCTTCGCGGCGAACAGGCCGCAGGCCAGGGGCCCCGCGTCCAGGACGTCGAACAGCACGTCGTCGGACAGCCCGCCCCGGCGGCCGAAGCCGACCATCTCCCCCAGGGCGCCCATCATGCCCCCCAGCAGCAGGTTCACGGACATCTTGGCCATGGCGCCCTGGCCCACGTCGCCGCAGCGGACCACCTTCCTGCCCATGGCCAGGAACAGGGGTTCGAGGTCGTTCACCACGCCCCCGGGGCCGCCCGCCAGGAACACCAGGCTGCCCTCCTCGGCGGGCTTCTTGGACCCCGAGACCGGGGCGTCCACGTAGGTCACGCCCAGGGGGGCGAGCCCCGAGGCGATCTCGCGCGCATAGGCCGGGGACACGGTGCTCATGTTCACGAACACGTCGCCCGCTTCCAGGCCCCGGGCGCAGCCGTCCCCGCCCGTGAGCAGGGCGTACACGGCCTCGGGCCCCGTGACCATGCACAGCACCACGTCCGAGGCCTCGGCCAGCTCGCGCGGGCTGGACGCCACGGCCGCGCCCAACTCGGACAGAATGGAAGTGCGCTCCCTGGAGCGGTTGTAGACAGTGAGCCTCCAGCCCTTCTGAAGCACGTTCTCGGCCATGGCCCGGCCCATGATCCCCAGGCCCATGAACCCGATGCGCTTGTCCTTCATGCCTGCCTCCCGGCTCTGTTCGAGGTCCCCGGACCATACCCGGCGACGGCCTGGTTTTCCACCCCCGCCGCGCCGGACATGCCGCGCGATTCCGGAGTATTGGGCTGTTTCCCGAAAGCGGTTGCCTTTTTCTTCCAGCTCATGTTGTATACCCCATAACACGGAGTGTATCGCCTGTGGAACGAGCCATGGACCACTACGAAGAAATCCATACCCTGCGCGCCCTTGTTGTGGACGACGACCCGGTGATTTCCGAGGCCCTGGCCATGGCCCTGGAAGACGAGGGCTTCGAGGTCGCCATGTTCATGCGCGGCCAGGACGCCCTGGACGCCCCCTCGGACGGCGGACCCGACCTGGCCTTCATCGACGTGGTCATGCCCGGGATGAACGGCCTGGACCTGGCCGAGCAGTTGAAGGCCAAATGGCCGCGCATGGAAACGGTCATGATCAGCGGCTCGCCCAGCTCGGGCAACATCATCCGCGCCATGCAGATCGGGGCCTACGACTTCCTGGTCAAGCCCTTCCAGCCCGGGGACCTGCGGCTCTGCCTGTCGCGGTTCATGGACCGCATCGCCCTGGTGGAGCGCGCGGAACACGCCCGGCACCGCTACAAAACCCTGATCCAGAACATCCCCCTGCTCATCTTCCGCCTGCGCGAGGACTTCAGCCTGGATTTCGTGAACCGCGCCTGCGCCTCCATGCTCGGGTACACCCCGGAGGAGGCCACGTCCCAGCACAACTGGCTGCTCTCGCGGGTGCGCATGCGCGACCGCGCGCGGGTCAAGAAGGTGCTCTCCAGCGCCTTTTCCAGCGCCTTTCCCCTCACGGTGCAGTGCCGCCTGGTGCACCGCAAGGGCTTCGACCTGCACGGCATCCTCAAGACCCTGCCCTCGGCGGAGCGCTCCCGGGACCGCAACCTGCTGGACGGCATCTTCGTGGACATCTCCCAGCGCGTGTACGAGGAGCAGGCCCGGGTGCAGGACGAGAAGCTCAAGACCATCGGCGCCATCTCCGAGGAGATGGCCCACGAAATCAGAAACCCGCTGATGTCAATCGGCGGATTCGCGCGCAGGCTCTCGGCCAAGGCCCCGGACTTCCCGGAGACCGAGATCATCCTGCGCGAATCAAAACGCCTGGAGAAGCTCCTGCAACGCATCCGGGGCTATCTGGACCCCGTGGCCGTGGAGCGCAGGACCGTGTCCCTGGAAACCGTGCTCGTGGCTCAGATGGAGGCCTCGGCCGACGAGCTGGCGCGCGAGGGCGTGAGCCTGGACGCGGCCTGCGATCCGGGCCTGCCCGAGGCCCTGGCCGACCCGACGCTCCTGGGCCGGACCTTCGGCATCCTGCTCGGCGACTCCCTGCGCGTGCTGGACAGGGGCGGAGTCCTGCGCGTGCGCCTGTTCGCGACCGACGAGACCGTCAACGCCTCCTTCGACTACGAACTCGCGCAGCTCAAGGACATCGATCCCGAGCGCATCTATCTGCCCTACGAGGACGGGGGCTTCGGCCTGCCCAACTGCTATCGGCTGGTGAAACAGATGGGCGGAGTCCTGAACATGACCCGCGAGGACGGCAGGGCCGTGTTCACCGTCTGCCTGCCCAAAGCCTGCGCCCAGGTCTAAAGGCGCGCCCCGTGCTGGCGGCGGAACGGGATTTCAGGTACCATGTTGCCCGCAACCCACCATTATCCCACGAGGAACGAATGTCCATCTACCCGCAGATCCTGGGAGTCTATTCCCTGGCCCAGAACGCCGAAGTCGGCGCCGGGGGCACACGCGGCCAATACGCGCAGGTCACCTACTGGTTCGCACGGCGCCTGAGCGACGACGAATACGAGGTCCAGGCCCTGAACGCCAACCACGTACCCTCGGGGGTGCGCTCGCTGCTGGGCAAGAACGACTTCGTCACCGCATACACGCCCGAGCCCAGCTACTACGAGCGCCACACCCAGCCGGCGCTGAAGTCCCTGGCCGAGAAGATCCGCCAGGGCGAGGAAGCCTTCGCCAAGGGCAACCTGGACAAGGCCGAGCAGGCCTTTCTCAAGGCCCTGATGATCGACGAGCTGAACGTCCCGGCCAACCTCGGCGTGGGCGCGGTGTACACAGAGAAGGGCGAATTCAAAAAAGTCAAGAAGGTCCTGGACATACTGCTCAACCAGGACGAGACCTTCCGCCAGGAGCAACGCCAGAGTTTCAACCGCCTGGGCATGGGCCTGCGCAAGCAGGGGCTCCTGGGCGAGGCCCTGGCCTATTTCCAAAAGGCCCTGGAGCTCCACGCGGACGACGAGAACCTGCATTTCAACCTGGCCCGCGTGCATTTCGACCGCGGCGACCATGTGTCCGCCCTGGAGCATATCAGGCGCTGCCTGGACCTGAACCCGGATCTCGACGTGGCCAAGAAATTCCTGCGCTATTGCGAAAAGCAGATGAACAAGGCCTGACCGCTTCGGGCCGCCTCTCCCAGGAGGGATGATGTATCCGCAGATCCTCGGCGTGTACGCCAGAAAATCCTCTTCCTCCCCGGACGAATCCGGGTGCAGGAAAAGGAGTTCGGAATGCACTTTCTGGTTCGTGCGCCGCCTGTCCGAGGACGAGTTCGAGGTCCGGCCGCTGAACGCCAGCCACGTGCCCACCGGCGTGAAGACGCTGATGACCAAGGGCGAGCTGGCCGCCTCCTTCGTGCCCGAGCCGCGCTACTACGAGAACCACACCCTGCCCGCGCTCAAGTCCCTGCAAAAGAAGATCGAACTGGGCGAGCAGTTCTTCAACAAGGGGCTGCTCTCCAAGGCCGAAAAGGAATTCCTCAAGGCCACCATGATCGACGAGGACAACGCCGAGGCCAACATGGGCCTGGGCCAGGTCTACGCCGAGCGGGGGGAATTCCAGAAGATCAAGAAGGTGCTGAAACGGCTCATGAACAGCGACATGGCCTTCCAGGTGGAGCAGCGCCGGCAGTTCAACGCCTTCGGCATCGCCCTGCGCAAGCAGAAGCTCTACTCCGAGGCCATCCAGTACTATTCCAAGGCCCTGGAGCATAACGAAAAGGACGAGAACCTGCACTTCAACCTGGCCCGGGCCCACTTCGAGAGCGGCGACGATATGGCCTGCCTGGCCCAGCTGGAAGCGGCGCTGAACCTGCGCCCGGACTTCGAGGTGGCCAAGAAATTCATGGCCTACGTGGGCCGGAACTAGGGGCCGGCCGCGCGGCCCCATGGACTTCAAACTGGCCTGAATCCTGCATTTCAGCCGCAAAGCTGAACGCACGAGCGGCGGCTTTTCCTCCTAAGGCGCCCGGTCCCCACCCGGGCGCCTTTTTGCGCCCGGGGCCAAGCGCCCCCCCTACCAGGACACGTTCCCGGAAAATCCCGCGCAATGGCAGTCTCCCCGGTACCTGGAGCTGTATTCCAGATGGTTCCTGGTGCAGGCCACCAGCCCGTCCTTGAACACCACCCACAGGTCGCCGTAGTTGTGGCACTCGTAGGTCGAGGTCATGGCCTCGTTCAATTTCTTGACGCGCGGGGGGCCCAGGAGGCTCTGCACCTCGCCCGGGGTCATGCCTCTGGAAACCACGGCCCGGGCCGCGCGCGAAAGTTGCTCCGTCTCGCGCCTGAGCTTGGCCCGCGCGGCCTCCAGCTTGTCCAGATCGTCCAGGGGCGGCCGCACTGTCTCGCCCTGCGGGCCCTCGCCCCGGGGCGGCAGGACCGCGTCCTCCAGGTCCTTTTGCTCGCGCAGGCGCTCCCGGCGCACGGGGTCCTCGGCGAAGGCCGCCAGTTTTTTGCCCAGGGAGTCCGCGTCCACCTCGGCCCGCACCTGGCACTGGACCGCGAAGGTGTCGCCCTGGGCCAGGAACGTCTCCTGGACCAGCTCGGCGCGCACCAGGGCCGAGGCGAAGGTGCGCACCTCGTCGGTGGACAGGGCCATGTCCCGGACCCGGGTTTCGGATTCCACCCAGGTCCCGGCCTGTTCCACGGCCTTGCGCCGCGCTTCCTCGAAGCACAGCCGCCGGGCCTGCGCGCGCGTGTCGTTCTCCCCCAGCACGTAGGTGTGCCGGGCCTCAATGATCCGCTCGCCGGCCAGGGCCGGGGCGGCCAGGACCACGATCAGCAGCGCGGCCAACAGACGATGCAACATGCCGTCCTCCGGTAATGACGTTCCCACGGGAGGTAGCAAGAACTGCTCCAAGACGCGGAGCGGAAAAGGGGGAGACAGGGCCGCCGCGGGGGCGTCAGAAGGCGATTTCCTGGTCCTGGGCCATGGCGAAGACCTCCATGGACACGCCGCGCTCGGCCACGATCCTGCGGCAGTCCTCGACCATGGCGTCCACCTGGTCGTCGCTGCGCTCCTGGTTCAGGTGGAACAGGCCGAAGCGCGCCACCCCGGCCTCCATGGCCAACTCCAGGGCGCGCGTATAGACCGTGTGGCCCCAGCCCTTGGTCAGCCGCTCGTATTCCTCGGGGTAATACTCCGCGTCATGCACCAGAAGCTCAGCTCCACGAGAAAATTTCAGGTATTCCGCGTAAGTGGCCCCACCTGGGTGCACCACGTCCAGCTCGTTGTCCGTGAGGAACACGAAGCTCCTGCCGTCTTCCTCGAATTTGTAACCCTGGCCCTGGTTGGGGTGCGAAAGATTGATGGAGGTGATCTTCATCCCGCCCACATTCAGGTCCAGGCTGCAGGCCAGATTGTGGTCCCGGGAGGAAAGCAGGTTCTCGTACTGCACCGGGAAATACGGCGCGTTCATCACGTTCCGGAGCACGCCGAACAGGTCGCCGATCTCAAAGGGGCAGCCGTGGATGTCGATCTTGCCGCTGGGGATGTACACGGGCTTGAAGAACGGCAGGCCCAGAATGTGGTCCCAGTGGGCGTGCGTGAACAGCATCGTCATCTCCAGGCGTCCCTGCGCCAGAAGACTCACACCCAGGCGGCGGATGCCGGAGCCCGCGTCGACGACTATGATGTCGTCGGCCGCATTGCGCACCTCGATGCAGGTCGTATCGCCTCCATACCGGACATATTCCCGTCCCGAGACCGGAATGGAACCCCGCGATCCCCAACACCGTATCAGCATGCGGTCACCCCTTGACTCCCCCCGCATGCATCCGCCCACGCCCCGACACGGACACATCATAGAGGAATTTGCCTCTGTTATAAGGTAAAGAGCGAATTTAATCAACGCGATCCCACAAACCGCGTTCCTGTTGCCCCACAGCCGCATTTCGCCGCCCCCCCGGAAAATCGCCCCGCACGCGGGCGGGGTTGGCAGACACTGGCGTCTGTTGTATGCCTTGAGAAACCCATTCACACCGATCACCGTCCGGCCCAGCAAGGCGCGCCATGACCGCCGAAACCTCTCCCACCCTGGACACCCAGGCGACCCTTGTCCGACTCAAGGGCGACACCGCGTTTCTGAACACCCTCCTGGAGGTCTTCCTGGAGGACCTGCCCCGCAAGCTGGAAATCCTGGAACCTGCGGTGCGCGACAAGGACATGCCCACGGTCCTGCGCACGGCCCATTCCCTCAAGGGCGCCTGCGCCACCATCGGGGCCCTGGCCCTGGGCGAGGCGGCCGAAGCCCTGGAGCGCGCCGCGCGCGAACAGGACGCCCTGGCCGTGGACGCCGCCCACGCGCCCATCGCGGCCCTGGCCGGAGCCCTGAGCATGCGTCTGATGCGCGAACTGGATTGATATGGAGCCCCTGATGATCGAAGCGCCCTGGACGTCACTGGCCGCCCTGCTCGCCGCCTGGATCCTGGCGGTCATCCTGCCCGGCCCGAATTTCGTGGCCACGGTCCACGCATCCTGCGCGGCCTCGCGCGGCCACGGCCTGCGCACCGCCGCGGGCATCGCCGTGGGCACGGCCCTGTGGACGGCCTTCAGCCTGGTGGGCCTGGGCGCGGCCATGGCCGCCGCCTCCTGGTTCTACCAGGCCCTGCGCCTGGCCGGAGCCGCGTACCTGATCTTCGTGGGCTGCCGCATGGTCGTTTCGGCCGTGCGCGGCCAGGGCGGCCACGCGGCCGCGGGCTCCGGCCGCCCGTGCCCCCGGCCCTTCCGCCAGGGCCTCTCCGTGGTCCTGTCCAACCCCAAGACCGCGGCCTTCTTCACCAGCCTGTTCGCCGTGGCCGTGCCCGCGGCCGCGCCGGTCTGGTTCAAGGCCCTGTGCATGGCGCTGGTGGTGGGGGTTTCCTGGTCCTGGTATTCCCTGGTGGCCTGCGCCGTGTGCCTGCCCCGGGTGGAGGCGGCCCTGGCGCGCGTGCAGCGGCCCATGGCCCTGGCCACCGGCGGGTTGCTGGTCTTCTTCGGGCTGCGCCTAGCCGCGGAACGCTAGCGCAGCACGCCGCAGACTTCAGGCCTTGGAAGGCTTCGGGGGGCAGGTGTAGCAGCACGCCCCGTAGATGTACTCGCTGTAGGTGTAGAGAATGCGCGCCTCGCGCTCCAGGGCCTCGGGCCCCAGGGGCCTCGCGGGGTGCGCCCCGGCCAGTTCCCGTACGCGCTCCCAGCCCGGCAAATCCTCATACCCCCCGCGCCAGACCAGAGCGCCCGTGGCGGTCTCGTGAAGCACCACCTCCTTGGTGTCCGTGGCCAGGGCCAGGGGGGCCGGGCCACCCTCAATCAGACGCGCGGCGGCCACTATCTCGCGGTCGAAGGTTCCGGGCTGCCCGGCGGTGAAGAAGAGCAGCAGCACCGGACGCCCTTCGGGGTCGCGCGCTACAACGTCCACCACTCGGCAATAGCTTTTGTCCTTTATCGGAAAAGTAACACCCACCTTTGGGCTTAATTGAGCCTTGGGGTAGTCTAGATTTTCCACCAGACGCTGTTCCAAGGTCTGGCGGCAGTCCTCGTAGGTGGTCATTTCGATTTCTTCGCCCGTGAGGTAGTCGCAGATCCAGGCGTTTTTGCTGGTTTCGTGCATTTGGGGGCCTCCGTGGGGTTTGGGGGATGGTAGCGTGTGGCGGGGGGCGTGTGCAAGGGGGACCGTTGGCACGGCCGCGGGGAAGGAAGTCGGGGGAAATGCATGGTGATGGAGGGACAGCCGATTCAAAAGCTTGCGCTTTTGAACCAGCTGGCAAAGGGGCCGGGGGGCGAGCCCCCCAGGCCCCTCTGCACTCCCCTGCCCCCCTCTTGGAGTGGAGGCGATACCGCACCCTTGTAGCCATGGATAACGCCAAGCCCTGTCCCACCATGAATGCCGAGCGTGTCGGCGGGGCAGGGGCTTTGGCGGGGCTACGCGATACGCCTCCGCGTCGCCCCTATCGCCCCGATGTAGGGGGTGGGCTTGTGCGTCCGACAGTCGTGCTGCTGGAAGAAATTTGCCTCAGGGCCATGACGCCATGGTTGCGGGCGGTCCCTGCGTAATTCCTCGGGCTACACGGTACGCCCGGGAATTCGCTTTACGGTCCCGATTTGCGGGGTGGGTATGGATGTGCGCCGTTGAAGTCGGCTGATGAGCTTGGACGTTGAGCGGACAAGGGTCGGGATCATTGGGCATTGCCCGACGCCACGGCTTTTAGCCATAATTTTCCGCATTACCCGCGCCACGACTCCCCGCTCCGCAGCGCTACTCGCACCACGCCTTCCGGAACTCCCCAAGCCCCGGCGCGCTGCCCGGCGGAGCGGCTGTGATGGTAATCAGCGAAGCGAAGCCGGGCTCGTGCGACGGGGCGGCACTACCTGTGCCGCGACACGAGTGGGAATATCATTGAAGGACCGCACCACAGTGATGCCTCAGCGCCCCATGCGGGTACGGGGGGGGCGCAGCGGCTGTGATGGTAATCAGAAAAGCGAAGCCCCCCGTATCCGCATGGGCGCGGCCGCATCACCTCCCCCATCATTCCCGACAAACCAACGCCCTACCCGCGAGGGAACGCGGTGGGAGGGCGGGAGGGCACAATTGGTTTTGCACCACGACAAATAAAAGGCCCGCACCACCAAACCGGCGGGCGGGCACTACCGACCTCAACCTATCCCAACATCCAACGCCCCACCCCCCCCTACAATGCCTGCTTCCCCGACTTCCCGTCCTGCACCAGATCCCCCCATGTCATGAGCTCCTCGCCCGCGTACTCGTTGGCCAGCACCGCGCGGCGGATGCGCCCGAACACGGGCAGATGCGGCTTGGCCTTGGCAAAGCCGAAACGCACCACGATATACAAGGGAATGAACAGAAAATTCACGCCCACGGTAAACGCGGTGAACGGCACGGGGAACTCGATGGCCCCGTAGCGGAAGGCCAGCCAGCTCAGGGCGAAGGCCACGGGCCAGACGCTGGCGGCGAACAGGGCCAGCCCCGAGAAGAAACTTTGACCGAAGGCCTCGTTGGCCAGGCTGTTGCAGGCCTTGTAGCTGGCCTTGTCCTGGCGGGCCAGGGCGCGGATGGAGTTGTTGTTATTGACCGTCATCTCGTGTGCGATGCGCGCGAAGTGCCTACGGTTGGCGAAGTAGGCCCCGGCCATGCACAGCTCCCCCACCACCGTGAGCGCCAGCGCCAGTAGCACGAGGCCGACGAAGAACGCGGCCATGGGGTGCAGGGGCAGCCTGAACAGCCAAATGAACAGCGCGTCCAGGGCCTGATTGAGCTCCAGAATGCTTCCGGTCACGAGGGTCTCCGTCCTGAGCTGCGGAAGGCGCGTCCTTCCGGTTGCGGTTGGCGGGAACCCGGGGCCGGGCCGCGCCCGGCCCCGGGGTTCGTTCAGTCGCCTAGAAGGGCGGCACCAGGCTGTAGCCCAGGAAGCCCTTGGACATGTAGCGGATGCCCACGTAGAAGGCCAAGACCACGAAGATGATCTTCAGGACCCTGTCCGGGATGTACTTGGACGTCCTCGGCCCGATAGTGGAGCCGATGACGATGCCGATGAGTTCCATGCCGATGAGGCCCCACTCCACGGGGGTTCCCTTGAGCATCATGTACGAGGCGATGGAGTTGACCATGCCGACGAACACAGCCATGGCCGAGGTTCCGGCCACCAGGTACATGGGCAGGCCCGCCACGGAGGTCAAAAACGGCACCAGCAGGAAACCGCCGCCCACGCCCAGGAAGGACGCCAGGGCCGCGATGAAGAAGCCGCCCACCACGGGGATGACGGGGTTGAAGTGGAATTCCACGCCGAAGAAGGTGAACTCGCAGCGGGTGGGGGTGAAAGTCTTGATCTTCACGCCCTGGGCGGCGAGGTCCACGTTGCCGGCCTTGACGCTGTCCTGGAAGGCCTTGGCCGCGGCGTTGGCTTCCTTCTTCTTTTCGCGGGCCCCGGGGGTCAGCTCGTAGAGCAGGTAGCAGCCCAGGAAGATGACGAACATGCCGAAGTAGCCCAGGTAGGCCTTGAGGCTGATCTTGCCCGCCGTGAGCCAGGGCACCAGCCAGGAGCCGGACACCGAGCCGATGGCCAGGGCGATGCCCAGGGGCAGCACCAGGCGGCCGGCCTTGTAGTAGTTGAACGTGGACAGGGCGGCGGAGCAGCCCACCAGCCATTGGTTGGACACGCGGATGGAATCCGTGACCACCTTGTTCAACTTCAGGCCCTTGCCGAAGCCCTTGGCGTAGTCGCCCAGGCCGTAGATGGTGATGTGGCCCACGCCGGCCATGATGCCGCCGAAGGCGCCCACGGTGGAGAATATCCAGCCCACCCAGATGGCCCAGACCAGCCCCAGCCATACGGACAGCTGCGGAGCGCCGGGGATGCCCAGATAGCCGGGCTCTGACCCTGCCGCGAGCTTCCCGGCCTCGGTGGCCTCCTGGATGGCGACCGTCAGCCTGTCGGCCCAGGCGGCCTCGCCGGAGAGCAGCACCAGGCCGATGACGGCCAAGGCGACCCAGAGAGTGCGGTTTGTGTTCGACACCATACAACCTCCTGTGAAGTATGAAGGAATTTATCCCTGCCCAAGCCCGGACAGGGATCCGGGACCCGGGCGCATGCGCCCCGCACAGGGCGTACGTCTCCAGTATGGACAGTCTACGGCAGGAGGAATCCGGCGCGCTTCACAAATTCAGAGTTTGTGAAATAAATAATTTGTGCTGGTGATATATTTACTGTCCAGAGGCCTGTACGTACAAGAGGCCTCTCCTTCCCATACCCTATTTCCGGGGTCGTGGAAACATGCAGTCGCATTTTTTCTCGCCGGGACCAAAACCAGGGGCAAAAACGCGGGCCCGCGTCCGCGTTCTGCGCACCATCGACGCCTTTCACTGGAGGACCACATGCGGAAACCGACCTACGCCGAAATGCAGAAGACCTTGATGCGGGAGCTGCGGCTCTACCACTACCCCATTGCAGTCAAATACTTCTTCGACCAGGCCGAGCTGAAGGAATTCGAGGACACGGCGGACCACTACCGCCCGGTGAAGCCCATGACCTTCTGCCAATGGGAGATCGCCGCGCGCATGAAGGGCCAGACCGTGCTGGGATTCAAGGAGGACATGGGCTGTTCCAACGCCAGCTACGCCCTGGGCTGGAGCCCGTTTTCCGAGGCCGAGGTCAAGAGCCACGCCAAATATGCCAAGGACATGGCCCAGGCCGAGCGGTTCCTGCGCTCCAAGCCGCGCCTGGAAGAGGGAAAGCTCCTGGCCGTGGCGGTTTCACCCCTGGCGGACACGCACTTCCCCCCGGACACGGTGCACTTCTACTGCGACAACATGCAGGCCTACCACCTGGCCGTGGACTACATGGCGGCCATGGACATCCACCCGCTGAGGACCAACGTGACCATGAACTCCTCGGCCTGCGCGGGCAACGTGTACAGCTATCTGGAGAAGACGGCCAACATGCTTCCGGCCTGCTCGGGCAGCTACAACGCGGGCAAGACCGAGCGCGGCGAGATCAACTTCATCATCCCGGGCGAGCACATCGGCGCCACCATTGAGCGCCTGCTGGAGCGCATCGAACAGGGCAGCAGCTCCATCACCAAGCCCGGCGACGGCTTCCCGGGCCAGGACGTGTGCAAGAACTGTCCGCTCATTATCTTCAAGAAGGCCAAAACAAGCTGAAGCCGTCGACGATAGCCCAAACAAAAGGCCGCCCCTCGGGGCGGCCTTTTGTTTGCTCACTTTTTAGAGCGGCAAAACGCAGGCCGTTCAAAAATAGTGAGATGCAAGGCGCAAGGAAAATTCAAGACCGAAGCGTACTCCCCGTACGTGAGGGTTTGAATTTTCCGCAGCAACGCCGCAGATCGCTGTTTTTCAACGGTCTGCTAGGGAAGCAACTGCGAACCCGCGATCTGCGCGAAGTCGAAGACCGGGCCGGGAACCGCGCCCAGGAGCAGGATCACGATGGCCAGCACCGTGCCCCAGGCGATGTTCATGCCGCCCACGTTCATGGGCCGGAGCTGGCGCTTGTCCACAGGGTCCACGGTGTAGGCGTGGCGCACCAGGCCCAGGTAGTAGTAGATGGCTATGGCCGTGTTCACGGCCGCGATGATCACGAACCAGTTGTAGCCGTGGTCCCAGGCGCTGGTCAGCAGGAACAGCTTGCCGATGAACCCGGCCGTCGGGGGCAGGCCCACCAGGGCGAAGGCCGCCACGGCCAGGACCATGGCCATGTACGGGGCCCGCTTGTACAGGCCGTCCAGGTCGTCCAGGGTGATGTTCTCGCCCTTGGGCGCGATGCGGCAGATGACCCAGAAGCAGGTCAGGTTCATAAGGATGTAGACCAGGCTATAGAACGCGGCCGCGGCCAGGCCCTGGGACGTGCCCGCCACCAGGCCGAGCATCACGTAGCCCGCGTGGGACACGCTGGAATAGCCCAGGATGCGCTTCACGTCGCGCTGGGCCAGGGCCGAAAGGTTTCCGAGGGTCATGGACACGGCCCCGAGCACCGCGAAGATCATGGTCACCTCGGCCCCGGGGGTCAGCACCGCGGCCAGGCGCACCAGAATGACCACCGCGCCCAGCTTGGGCAGGGTCGCCACGTAGGCCGCGGTCTCGTTGCTCGCGCCCTGGTACACGTCCGGGCACCAGAAGTGGAACGGGAACAGGGCCAGCTTGTAGAACATGCCCGCCAGGAACAGGGACAGGCCGATGACGGCCATGGGGTTCGTGGCGAAGGACCAGTCCAGCCCGGACAGGGCCCCGATGTAGCTGGTGTGCTGGGACGAGAGGATGAAGGCCAGCCCGTACAGGGACACGGCCGTGGCCACGGCGCCGAACAGGATGTACTTGATGCCCGCCTCGGCGGCGGTCCTGTCCTTGGCCCGCACGGGGATGATGGCGTACAGGGCGTAGGAGGAAATCTCCAGGGCCACGTAGACCGTGATCAGCTCCACGGCCGAGGACAGAAATTGCAGGCCCAGGGCGGAAAAGGCCAGGAACAGGTAGTAGTCCGTGCCGTTTTCCTTGTCCAAGGTGGGCTGCTTCAGGGCGTTCAGGGTGGCGATGAAGAAGCCCACGGCGATGGCCAGCTTGAAGAACTGGGAGAGCATGTCGATCTTGTAAGCGGCGTGGAACAGCATGCCGTCGGCGGTCAGGCTCGCGCCCGCCACCACGATGCCCAGGGCTCCCGCCAGAGGGACCCAGAACCCGTCGTTGGCCAGGACCTTGGACTTGCTGATGCTCTGGAAGAAGAGCACCAGCACCACCGCGATCTGGTACAGTTCGGGCAGGAATAAATCAGGACGGATGGACACGTGCGTTTCTCCTGTCGTTCAAATGATGTTCCGCCTACTTCTCCGCCAGGACGCCGGACAGGGCCACAGCGTGGTCGGCGAGCGTCCTGTTCTCCATCCGCACCTGGGCCACGTCGCTGTGGAAGCCCTTGAGCAGGTGGTCGATGGAGGGGTCGATGACCTTCATGCACAGGGTCGGGGCCAGCCCGATGTAGAACACCAGGAAGGCCAGGGGCGCGAGGTAGACCCATTCGCGGACGTTCAGGTCGTACCAGTGGCCGTGCCCCCCGGCGGGCGAAGCGGGCTCGCCCCAGGCCAGCTTGAGGCCCAGGCGCAGCATGTAGGCCGCCGCGATCATGGCCCCGGGGATGGACAGGGCCCCCACCCAGGGATCGAAGCGGAACACGCCGAAGAGCACCAGGGCCTCGCCCACGAAGCTGTTGGTGCCCGGGAACCCGAAGCTGGACAGGGCGAAGAGCCCGAAGAACCCCATGTACGCGGGCAGGTATTTGCCCAGGCCGAGGTTGTCCACGATCTCGCGGCTGTGGCTGCGCTCGTAGACGGCGCCCACGAGCATGAACAGCGCGCCCGTGGTGATGCCGTGGTTGAGCATCTGCATGATGGCGCCTTCCACGCCGCGCATGTTGAAGATGAAGATGCCCAGAGTGACGAAGCCCATATGGCCCACGGACGAGTAGGCGATCAGCTTCTTCATGTCGCTCTGGCCCAGGGCCGTGAGCCCGCCGTAGATGATGGACGCGATGGAGATGGCGATCATCAGCGGCGCGAAGTACTGGCTGGCCAGGGGCGTGATGGGCAGGCAGAAGCGCAGGAACCCGTAGGTGCCCATCTTCAACAGGATGGACGCCAGGTACACGGACCCGGCGGCCGGGGCCTGCACATGGGCGGCCGGAAGCCAGGTGTGGAACGGGAACATGGGCACCTTGATGGCGAAGGCCAGGGCCATGGCCCCGAAGACCCAGCACTGGAAGCTGAATCCGTAGCCCCGGTGCATGAGCTCGGGGATGGAGAAGGTCCCGGTCTGGTAGTACAGGGCGATGATGGCCACCAGGAGCAGCGTGGACCCGGCCAGGGTGTAGAGGAAGAACTTGATGGACGCGTAGCGCCGCTCGGGCCCGCCCCAGACCGCGATGAGCAGGTACATGGGCACGAGCATGGCTTCCCAGAACACGTAGAAGAGCACGAAGTCCAGGGCCACGAACACGCCCACGCAGGCCGAGGTCATGAGCAGCAGGCAGACGTGGAACTCCTTGATGCGCTTGGAGATGTACGTCCAGGAGCACAGGGTGCACAGGGGCAGGAGGATGACGGTCAGCATGACCATGAACAGGCTGATGCCGTCCAGCCCCAGGAAGTAGGTCAGCCCCCAGTCGGGCACCCAGGGAGCCTGCTCCACGAACTGCATGGAGGCGGTGCCCAGCTCGAAGGTCAGGAGCGGGATGGCCAGGAGCATCTCGCACAAACCGATGACCAGGGTGTACAACCGGATCATCTTCTCCGTCTTGTAGAAGACCAGCGGCAGGGCCGCGGCCAGGGGGAAGAAGATGAGGGTCGTGAGAACCGGATAGCCTGCGTCGAACATATGGTACGCTCCCTTCGTCTCGGCTTACGCCACAAACCAGATGAGGGCGAATATGCCAAGCCCCAGGACCGCCGCCAGGGCGAGATAATCCTGAAGCATGCCAGTCTGGGCCTTGGCCGTGATGCGGCCGATGCCGCGCACCGTGTAGGCGCTGCCGTCAACCACCCCGTCGATGCCCTTGCGGTCGAAGGTGCTGGCCCCGGAGGCCATCTGCAGCAGCCCGCGCAGGCCCACCACGCGGTAGACCGTGGTCCACACCGCGTCGGCGGCGGCCAGGGGGGTGCAGATGACCCAGCGCACCAGGTTGCCGAAGAACCGGTACAGCCAGTCGAAGTCCAGGTTGCGCGAGGGGTGCGGCACGATGATCTTGCGCATGTGGTAGAAGGCGATGCCCGTGAAGCCGAGCATCAGGAACGCGGCCAGGGCCTTGTCCCAGGTCAGCGGGTCGAAGCCCACGGGCAGGGACACCAGGTCCGCGCTGGGCAGCACCTGCTGGAAGGCGTGGGCCGCGCCGTGCGCCGCCTCGGCCGCATGCCCCGCGGCCTCGTTGGCGAAAGGCAGGAGCTTGTACAGGAGCGCGTTGGGGAACAGGCCCTGCAGCAGGCACAGGCCGCTGCCCATGAACATGGCGATGTACATGTTCACGGGGATGGGCTTGATCTCGCGCGTCTTGTCCACGGGCTTGCCGCCCCAGAAGGCGAAGTACGGCAGCTTGATGCCCACCGAGAGGAACGTGCCCACGGCCGCCACCTCCAGGCCCAGGGCCAGCCAGGTGTGGTAGGACAGGTGCGTGGCCGTGGCCGCGCCCGCGATGGTCATGGTCTTGGACACGAAGCCGTTGAACAGCGGCATGCCCGAGATGGAAAGCCCCGCCACCACGTAGCAGATCATGACCCAGGGCATGCGCGCCGCCAGCCCGCCCAGCTCCGAGAGCTTGGCCGTGCCGCAGGCGTAGAGCAGCGTGCCCGTGGTCATGAACAACAGGCCCTTGTAGAGGATGTGCGCGTAGGCGTGGGCGCAGGCACCGTTCATGGTCATGGCCGTTCCGATGCCCACTCCCGCCACCATGTACCCCACCTGGGACACGATGTGGTAGGACAGGATCCTGCGCGCGTTGTTCTCGATGGTCGCGTAGAAGACGCCGTACAGCGCCATGACCACGCCGGCCACGGCCAGGACCTCCCAGCCGCCGAAGGCGCGGGCCAGGACGTAGACCGCCGTCTTGGTGGTGAAGGCGCTCATGAACACCGAACCCGTGACCGTGCCCTCGGGGTAGGCGTCGGGCAGCCAGGCGTGCAGGGGCACCACCGCGGCGTTGACGCAGAACCCGAGGAGGATCAGCCAGTCATAGTACCGGGCGTGCAGGGGGTCGATGGTGGTGAAGGCGAAGTTGCCCACGTCCCCGTAGCGCAACAGCAGCCCCGCCAGGAGCAGCAGGCCGCCCAGGGTGTGGAAGGCGAAATAGCGGAAGCCCGCGCGGGTGCTGACGTCGTTCATGTTCAGCCAGACCAGGAAGGTCGAGGCCACGCTCATCAGCTCCCAGAAGATGAACAGGGTCAGGTAGTCGCCCGCGAACACGCAGCCGAATGCCCCGCCCACGTACAGGGAGGCGGCGATGTGCTGGTATTTCTCCTTCAGGTGCAGGGCGAACACGAACCCGATCAGCGCCTGGATGGCGAAGACGTGGGCGAAGATCACGGACAGCTTGTCCACGCGCCCCAGCGTCAGGTCGATGTCCAGGTAGCGGAACTGCAGATACGTCCCCGAGTCCATGCCCAGCACCGCTGCGATGGCCGCCACGGGCGGCACCAGGATCAGCCATTTCCAGCCCCGGGCCTGCCACATGGGCAGGAGCACGGCCACCAGGAGGAACCCCAGCGCGGGATGCAGGAAGCTACTTGTCTCGGTCATAGTAGTCCTCGGGCTTCTTGAGGATGGGGAAGACGATCTTCTTGAGCACGATGGTCATGGCCACCGCCAGGACCCAGCCGAAGGCCGCCCAGAACACGTACAGGGTGTCCAGTCCGAAGTGCGGATGGTGGTTGTGCACCAGGGCGCCGCCCACGGCCATGGCGATCATCACGCCGAAGAGCACGTTGCGCCAGGCCTTGGTCTTGGCGGTCTGCCATTCCAACCAGTTTCCTAACCTGTTCATCGCCTAGAACCCCCCGAACACGTTGATGAATTGGAAGAACGTATCAGGATACAGACCCAGGAACACGGAGATGGCCGCCGTGAGGCACAGCGGGATGACCATGGTCTTGGGGGCTTCGCTGACGTTCTCCACGTGCCCCTCCGGCGACGGCCGGCCGAAGAAGGCGTGGTAGGTGATGGGCGCGAAGTAGGCCACGTTCAAGATGGTGGAGGCCAGAAGCGCGCAGAGCAGCACCAGCCGGTGGATCTCCACCGCGCCGTTGACCATGTACCATTTGGACACGAAGCCGCAGACCGGCGGCACGCCGATCATGGACAGGGAGGCGATGGCGAAGGCCCCGAAGGTCCAGGGCATCTTCCAGCCGTAGCCGCCCATGAGGCTGATTTTCTTGTTGTGCGAGGCCACGTAGATGGCGCCCGCGCCCATGAACAGCGTGATCTTTGAGAAGGCGTGGTGCGCGATGTGCACCAGCCCGCCCTTCACTGCCAGGGGCGTGAGCATGCACACGCCGATGATGATGTAGGACAGCTGGCTGACCGTGGAATAGGCCAGCCGGGCCTTCAGGTCGTCCTTGGTCATGGCGATGAGCGACGCGGCCACGATGGTGAAGGCCGCGAGGTACGCCGTGGGGATGCCCAGGAACAGGGTGTCCATGGTCTGCACGCCGAAGCCCGAGAGCACCACGCGCGACACCGAGAACACGCCCGCCTTGACCACGGCCACCGCGTGCAGGAGGGCCGACACCGGGGTGGGCGCGACCATGGCCGAGGGCAGCCAGTTGTGGAAAGGCATCAGCGCGGCCTTGGCCAGGCCCGCGATGTACAGCACGTAGGTCACCTGGACCAGCACCGGATGCTGGGCCACCACCTGGGCCGGGAACATGCCCTGGACCATGTTGTTCAGGTTGAAGTCCAGGGTGCCGCAGAGCACGTAGGTCAACACCATGGCCGGGAGCAGGAAGAGCTTGGACGTGCCCATCAAGTACACGAAGTACTTGCGGGCCCCGCTGTAGGCCTCCGCGTCCTGGTGATGGGCCACCAGCGGGTAGGTGAACACGCTGATGACCTCGTAGAACAGGTACAGGGTGAAGACGTTGGCGCTCATGGCCACGCCCACGGCCCCGAAGATGGCCACGGCGAAGCAGAAATAGTAGCGGGTCTGGGCGTGCTCGTTGAGGCTTCTCATGTAGCCCACGTTGTAGAAGCTGACCCAGAACCAGAGGAAGGTGGCGATGAGCGCGAAGATCATGGTCAGCCCGTCGGCGCAGAGCTTGACGTAGATGCCCGGCAGGATGGTGAACAAGGTCAGGGTTTTGACCTCGCCCGCCAGCACGCCGGGGATGAAGCTCGCCACCCCCGCGAAGGCCAGGGCCGCCGCGATGACGGACACGGCCTCGCGCTGGTTCTGATCCCGCCGGAACACGTAGATCAAAAACGGCGCCACGAAGGTGACCGCCAGCGGGATGAGGAGCTGCAGGCTTTCTGTGTTCCCAGTCATGTCCTACCCCTTGAGTTCCGAGATTACTTCGGTTCCGCCGGAGCCGAATCGTTTCACCACCACCAGGATGATGGCCAGGACCAGGGTCGCCTCGGCGGCGGCCAGTCCCATGACCAGGAGCGTGGTCAGCTGCCCCAACACGGCCGAGGCCGCCGTGAGCTGGCCCGCGGCCACGATGGCCAGGCCCGCGCCGTTGAGCATCAGCTCCACGCAGATGAGCATGCCCACCAGGGTCTTGCGATGGATGATGCCGAACAGGCCGATGGCCAGGAGAAACACGGCCACAAGCTGATACAGGACGAGCGGTGTCATCTTCCCTTCCTCCTTTCCCAGCCCAGCAGGACCGCGCCCGCCATGGCGATGAGCAGCACTACGGAAATAAGCTCGAATGCCAGCACGAAGTCCTCCATCAGCCCCTTGCCGAGCAGCACCACGGGGATGTCCGAGGGCTGGCCCGAACTGGCCTGGGGCACGGTGAGGATCATGCCTCCCAGGACCAGCGCCGGCACCAGCGCGCCCAGGAGCGCGGGCACCAGCCTGCGGCCGAAGGGCGAGGCCTCGCCCTCGCGTTCCTCCGGGGCCTTGGTCAGCATCACGGCGAAGAAGATCAGGATGACCACAGCGCCCACGTAAATGAGCAGCTGCATGAAGGCCATGAGCGGGGCGCTCATCAGCAGGTACATGCCCGCCACCCCGAACAGGGTCAGGATCAGCCCCACCATGGCGCGCACCAGGCTCTTGGCGAGCACCGCCATGAACCCGCCGAACAGCACGGCCAGCGCGTACAAGGCGAACAGTATCTTGGCGACGACTAAGTATTCCATGGACAACCGGCCCTCGCTTCCGTGTTTCGCCCCAGGCGGGTTCCCGGGGCGTTTTGGACTATGCCTCCGCCGTCTCCGTGGCGGGTTCCTCGACCTTCTCGGCCTTCTTCTCGGGCTTGGCCTTCTTCTCCGGCGCCGGGGCCTTGGCGGCCCGTTCGCGCAGATCGGCCATCAGGTCGAACTCGAAATCCTTGCGGGACGTGCCCGCCAGGTAGACGTCCTTGGAGAACTCGATGGATTTCACCGGGCAGACCTCGGCGCAGGTGCCGCACAGGGAGCAGAGATTGTAGTCCAGGGTCCAGCGCGACGGGGTCTTGGGCGCCTTGGGCTTGGCCGGGGGCTCGCCCTCCACCGCGGACTCCTCCACCTTGGGCGGCTTGGTCTTGACCACCTTGATGCAGCCCGACGGGCAGCTGGTCACGCAGAGCATGCAGCAGATGCACTTGGGCACGGCCGGCTCCTTGGGCTTGCCCACGAGCTGGATGTGGCCCTTGTAGCCGGCCAGGCTGTCCGCGCCCACGGTTTCGCGCGGGTAGTGCACCGTGAGCTGCGGCTTGACGTAGTTGATCCCCGTGACCCTCAGGCCCACGATGAGGCTCCACTGCCGCTTCACGGTGTCCCAGACAGTCAGTTTCTTGCGCTTGAGCATAATCAGGTACCCCTGTTTCGTATCCAAGTCCGGCCCCTCGGGGCCCCGCGCCTACACCAGCTGCAGGTTCATGCCCACGATCTTGATCCAGGCCGCCGTGGCCAGGAGGTTCAGGACCGCCAGGGGGATGAGCCATTTCCAGGCGATGTTCAGCAGCTGGTCGAAGCGCACGCGCGGATAGGTCCACCTGAACCACATCATGATGAAGATCAGCGCGTAGACCTTGATCAGGAACCACCAGACCCCGTCCACGCCCGGGCCCTTCCAGCCGCCCAGGAACAGGGCCGTGGCCACGCCGCTGACCACGATCATGTTGGCGTATTCCGCCAGGAAGAACAGACCGAAGCCCATGCCCGAATACTCGGTGTGGAACCCGGCGGTGAGCTCGCTCTCGGCCTCGGGCAGGTCGAAGGGCGCGCGGTTGGTCTCGGCCACCGCGCAAGTGAAATAGATCAGGAAGGCGAAGGGCTGGGACGCGGCCAGCCACTCCCAGGGCCAGGAGCCCTGGAAGGCCACGATCCTGGAGAGGTTCATGCTGCCCGTCATCATGACCACGGCGAGCAGCGAGAGCAGCATGGGAATCTCGTAGGCCACGGACTGGGACACCGCGCGCGCGGCGCCGAGGAGCGACCACTTGTTGTTGGAGCTCCAGCCCGCCAGGCACAGGGAGAGCACGCCGATGCCGGCGAAGGCCAGGATGAGCAGGATGCCCAGGTTGACCTCCCAGGTCACCAGCCACTCGCCCCAGGGAATGGGCAACAGGGTCACGAAGACCGGCAGAAAGGCCAAAAACGGGGCCGCCCAGAACAGGATCTTGTCCGCGCCCTCGGGCACGAACAGCTGCTTGGCGATGAGCTTCACCGCGTCGGCCACGGTCTGCAGGATGCCGTGGGGGCCCACTTCGAAGGGCCCGGGGCGACGCTGGAAATGGCCCGCCACCTTGCGCTCCATCCAGACCAGGACCACGGCGTTGAGGCCCACGAACGCGGCCAGGCACACCAGCCCGATCACGATCTGCAACAGTTCCACGGGCGCGCCGCCCAAAGCTTTGCTCAGTTCGTTCATCGGTCAATCTCCGGGATAACCAGGTCCAGACTGCCCAGGATGGCCACGGCGTCCGCCAGGAGCGTGCCCCTGGCCAACTCGGCGAACAGGCTCAGGTTGCAGTAGCCCGGGGCCCTGAGCTTGATGCGGTAGGGGTTCTTGCCCCCGTCGCTGACCACGTGGATGCCGATCTTGCCGCGCGCGCCCTCGGTGGCCATGTAGACCTCGCCCTCGGGCGCCTTGTAGGTGGGCTTGGGGGCCTTGGCCGCGATGTACTTGCCCTCGGCCTTGTCGATGCCGTCCAGGGCCTGCTCGATGATGCGCAGGCTCTGCTCCATCTCGTCCATGCGCACCATGTAGCGGGCGAAGTTGTCGCCCTCCTGGTACACGGGGATGTCGAAGTCGAAGCGGTCGTAGATGGAATAGGTCTCGTCGCGGCGGCAGTCGTAGTCGATGCCCGAGCCGCGCGACACCGGGCCCGTGGCCCCGTAGCGCGCGCACATGTTGCGGTCGATGACCCCGATGTTCTCCACGCGGCCCCTGAGGATCACGTTGTCCGTGACCAGATCCTTGTACATGGGCCAGCGCTCGCGCTGGTACTTGACCCAGTCGCGGATGGATTCCAGCACCGCCGGGGACATGTCCTTCTGCACCCCGCCGAAGCGGTGGTAGCAGTAGGTCAGGCGCGACCCCGTGGGCTCCTGGAGGATGTCCATCATGATCTCGCGGTCCGCGAAGGCGTACATGATGGGCGTGAAGGCCCCGAGGTCCAGAAGGTAGGCCCCCCACCACAGCAGATGGGAGGAGATCCTGTTCATCTCCGTGGCGATGACCCGGATGTACTCGGCCCGCTCCGGGACCTCGATGCCCCCGAGCTTCTCCACGGCCATGACGTAGGTGTGGGCCCAGCCCATGGCGTGCAGGTAGTCCACCCGGCCCATGTTGGGCAGAAACTGCCAGAAGCTCTTGGTCTCGCCCATCTTCTCGTGCATGCGGTGGATGTAGCCGAGCACGGGCTCGGCGCGGCGGATGTATTCGCCGTCCAGCTCGCAGAGCACGCGCAGCACGCCGTGGGTGGACGGATGCTGCGGCCCCATGTTGATGACCATGGTGCTGTCGTCGGGCCCGCGTTCGAAGTGCCTGGCGTAGGCATCCCCAAAAATCTGATCGTCGGTGTTGAGCATGGCGCTTTCCCTTTTCGGCGTTCGGGTCCCGCGTCGGCCTGGGCCGCGCGGCGTGCCCAGCGGCTACTCGGCCTTGGCGGCCTCTTCCCCTTCCCCGTCCTCGACGGCTTCTGCAGCCGCGGCCTCTTCGGCTGCGGCGGCAGCGGCCTCGGCGGCTGCCTCGGCGGCGGCGCGATCGGCCTCAAGCTTGGCGGCCAGGGTCTCGCCCCAGGGACTGTCGTCGGCGCAGGCCCCGAGCTCCGTGAAGCGGAACAGGCCCAGCATGGGCTTGCGGTCCTTTTCGTCCTTGGCCAGGGGCTTCTCCAGCATGTCGTCGGGCAGGAGCAGACGCGAGGGGTTGGGGTTGCCCGTGAAGACCACGGGATAGAAGTCCATGCACTCCCGCTCGTGCCATTCCGCGCCGTGGTAGACGTCGGCGATGGAAGGCACCTTGGGGGTGGCCCTGTTGGCGACGACCCGGACGGTGATGCGCCCGGGCGTGTCGTAATGGTCGAAATGATAGAGGACCAGGTAGCCCTCCTCCACGTCGAGGCAGGTCACGTCCTCGAGGAAATAGCCCTGCTTGAGGAACCGCTTGGCCGCGGCCTTGATCCAGGCCGCATCCAGGAACACGCTGGCGGTCTCCCCGGTGACCTGGAAGTCGCACTGCGTGAAACAGACGGTGGGAAGGTCTTCGAGCCACTGCATATCCTGTCTCTCCTCCTAGCCCTGGTCCGGCTCGGGCCACCAGCGGCGGCCGGTGATCTTCTCCTGCAACTGGAACAGCCCCTCCAGCAGGCCCTCGGGCCTGGGCGGGCAGCCGGGAACGTACACGTCCACGGGGATCAGCTGGTCCACGCCCTCGACGATGCCGTACTGGCCCTTGAAGCGGAACGGGCCTCCGGAGATGGCGCAGTTGCCCATGGCGATGACGTACTTGGGCGCGGGCATCTGCTCGTAGAGCCTGACCACGGCCGGGGCCATCTTCTTGGACACGGTTCCGGCCACGATCATCAGGTCCGACTGGCGCGGGGACGGGCGGAAGACCTCGGCCCCGAAACGCGAAATGTCGAAGCGGGCCATGCCCACGGCCATCATCTCGATGGCGCAGCAGGCCAGGCCGAAGGTCATGGGCCACAGGGACATGGCCCGGCACACGTCCAGGGCCTTGCCCACGAGCTTCAGGTTGATCATGGGGTCCGACTGGCCGGTGACGGCCTCCCTTATTGCGAGATCTTGCGCGGCCATTCAAACACTCCCTTTTTCCAGAAGTACACGCAGCCCAGACCCAGCACCACGATGAAGATGGTGATCTTCACGAACGGCCACCAGCCCTCGGAGAAGGGATAGTAGGCCGCGGCCGGGAACAGGTAGAGGACGTCGACGTCGAAGGCCAGGAACAGGAGGGCGTAGATCCAGTAGTTGATGCCGAACCGGATCCAGGAGGTGGGGCCGTGCGGGGCCATGCCGCATTCGTACGGTTCGCCGTGGGCCCCTCCGCGATAGCGCGGGGCCAGCAGCACGGAGCCCGCGACCGGACCCGCCGCAAAACCCACGGCCACAAGCAGGGCCAACACAATGGCGAGGTTCAGCCAGGTAAAGACCATCTGCCTCTCCCTCCTTTGCGGGGTTGGAGCCGCCGCCGCGCGCATCGATCCGGGGGACCGGCCGCGAGGCTGCCCACATCAAGCCTGAAACACAGGCCTTTTTTTCCTTGGGATACTACTCCGAATCACATTTCCACACAAAGTGTCAAGTCGGGAAGACCAGAATACCCTCTGGGTCCGGGGGCCGCCTCATATCAATACTATCTGCATGAAGGCCCGCGGCACGAGGGAAAAGCGTTTTGCAGCCGCCTTTCATTCCAAAAAACGCAAACAGCATTTTTTTCGCGCACCACCGCACCCCCGGCCGGGGTCACAACAGACCCCGCCGGGCCACGGCCGTGCGCAGGGCGCACGGCCGCAACCAGGCCTCGGAACCGCGCCCACAGGCTGCGGATCGCCCCCCCCCTCGCACGCACCCCACCGGAAAATCCATAATCATAACGGGCGGTCCGGCACAAGGCGCCAGGGAAAAACAAGATGCGTTCGGAATTGATACTTTATTCACAAATCCAAGGCAAGACCCCGGACGAAATTTTCCGCAAAGAGGCCCAGAAACACGCGCACGCGGGGGCGACTGTTCCCTTTGCGGCGGACTTGCGTTATCCATGGAGAACGGTCCTCCCCTGAAACGAACGGATTCCCATGCTGCGAGCCCTTGCCCTGTCCCTGCTCCTGGCCCTGGCCCCGCACTGTCCCGCGTGGGGCGGGGACCTGCCCTTCTGCCCGGGCGAGACCCTGACCTACAGCCTGCGCTGGCAGGCCATCCCGGCGGGCGAGGCCGTGCTCAGGGTGCTGCCGCCCGAAGACCTGGACGGGGTGCCCGCGCAGCACTTCCGCCTCACGGCCACGAGCAACGCCTTCGTGGACGCCTTCTACAAGGTGCGCGACGTGGTGGACGCCTACACGGACCGGAACGTGGAGCGCTCGCTCTTGTACGTGAAGCGCCAGCGGGAAGGCTCCTACCACCGCGATATAACGGTGAACTTTCTCTGGGACAAGGGGCGCGCCCAGTATTCCAATCTCGTCAACGGCCCCAAGGAGCCCATCGTCATCTTGCCCGGGACCATGGACCCCCTGTCCGTGTTCTACGCCTTCAGGGCCATGCCCGTGGCCGAGGGCGTGCGGGTCATGCGCCCGGTCAGCGACGGGGTCAAATGCGTCATCGGCGAGGCCGCGGTGCTCTCGCGCCAGGAGATCGAGGTGCCCGCCGGGCGCTTCGACACTTTCCTGGTGGAGCCGGACCTGGCCCACGTGGGCGGGGTCTTCAAGAAGAGCAAGGACGCCAAGCTCAGGGTCTGGGTCACGGCGGACGAACGGCACATCCCCGTGAAGGTGGCCAGCAAGGTGGTGGTGGGCCATTTCTACGCGCTGCTCGTGGGCTTGGACCATCCGGCGGATTGTGCCCGCCACGGGCCCGGCGGCTAAAGAATTGGCGCGCGGCCCCGATGAGAGGTCAGGGGGGGCTCCATGCCCCGCGAAGAACACCGCCGCCGCGAGGCGGCGACGCTTGCGACGCAAGGAGTCGGCATGACGCACGACACGACCGAACAGGACAAGGAATCCCAGGAGCAGGGCCAGCCCCGGCCCCGGCGTTCCCCACGGAGCTTCGACCAGGACCCGTTCCTGGACGAGGACATGCCCGAATTCCACTGGTCCGTGCCCTGGTCGGACCTGATGATGACCATGTTCGTGCTGTTCACGGTGCTCTTCGTGTACGCCAGCTCCAAGGTGGACTACATGAAGGCCTTTCGCGGCCACGTGGAGTACGAGAACGTGGACCAGCTCTCGGAGCTGGGCTCCAAGAAGGGCGAGAACCAGGTCTTCCAGAAGAACGTTCCGGGCGTGCTGCCCGACGTGGGGCCCCAGGAGATCCGCGAGATGGTCAGCGCCGCGGTCCAGGAGGCTGGCCTCCAGGACGTGGTGGTGGAGATGGAAGGCGACACCATCCGCATCAGCATGCACGGCCCCATGCTCTTCGACCGCTTCCAGGCGGACATCAAGCCCGGGGGCGTGCAGTTCCTGAACACCGTGGCCCGCATCGTGGCCAAGGCCCGCTACGACGTCATCGTGCACGGGCACACGGATTCCACCCCCGTGCACACGCCCCAGTTCGACACCAACTGGGAGCTCTCCGCCCAGCGCGCCGTGAACGTGGCCAAGCAGCTCATCGCGGCCAACGACGTGAACCCGGCCCAGATCACCGTGGCCGGGCATTCCATGTACAAGCCCCGGGCCCCGAACCTGTCTTCCGAGGGCAAGTCCCGCAACCGGCGCGTGGAAATCGAACTCAAACGGCCCGAGGCCCCCGAGCCGGCGGAGCCCCAAGGAGCCATACAATGACCCGCACGAACCTCTTCGGCGTGCTGATCTGCCTGGCGGTCTTCGTGTCCGCCTTCATCATCACGGGCAACGCCATGGCCTACCTGAACGTGGAGGCCTTCATGGTGGTGGTCTCGGGCACCCTGGGCGCGGCCATTCTCTCCTACCCCTTCGACCACCTGAAGACCGCCTATTTCGTGGCCAAGGGCGCATACCTGCGCAAGGACACGGACCCCGACGAGGTCATCGGCGTGCTCCTGGACACGGCCATCCGCTCGCGCCTGGACGGGCTGACCTCCCTGGAAAAGGCCGGAGAGCAGACCACGGTGCATTTCCTGCGCGACGCCCTGAACATGCTGGCGGACAACTACCCCGAGGACCAGATGCGCGACATCCTGATGACGGAGATCCAGTTCTTCCGCGCGCGCAGAATCCAGCAGGAGCGGGTCTTCCGCTCCATGGCCGTGTACGCCCCGGCCTTCGGCCTTGCGGGCAGCGTCATCGGGCTCATCGGCCTGCTCATCGGCCTGGGGGACACGGGCGAAATCCTGCGCTACATCCCCATCGCGCTGATCTCCACCCTCTACGGCATCCTGTTCGGCAACTTCATCCTCTCGCCCATGGCCGAGTGCATCCGGGGCAAGACCGAGCGCGAGGCCCTGGTGCAGAAGCTGATCATTGAGGGCGTGTGCGCCATCAAGACCGAGGCCAACCCGCACATCCTGGAGAAGAAGCTGTCCTCGTTCCTGACCCCGGCCGCGCGCCGCAGCACCCAGGCCACGTTCAGCGAAATGCGCAAGAAGTACGTGCGCATAGCCCAGCAGCGCAAGGCCACGGAAGGCGCGCCCCAACAGGGGGCGCAAGGCGAGGCCCCCGCGGGCGGGGGAACGGCCCGGCGGCGCTAGACGCCTCCCGCACGATACGCGCACGCAGCGCGCCGAACACTCCGGGTCGTCCTGACATATCAGACGGCAGCAAGCGCGCCGACGCCCGCTGCCGGTCCGCATCAATGACCGCCCGGACGCGCAATTCAACGGAACATGCGGCGCCCGACCCTGCTGCAAGCGGGCAAGCCCCTGCTTCAACACCGCCCCGCTCCCTCCCAATAGTGGATACATAGCTTTTCCCGATACCATTCATCTATATTATCCGGCTTTTGAATTAGCCATTCCCTGTCGCCTGTTCTAACCTGCCGCTGCACTGGAATAATCCCGCCCGTCCCCTTCGGGACCCTGCTCAGCGGGGCAGCTCAGACAAGGAGATCAGGCATGAAGAACGTGTTTGCCGGCAAAGGAGGCATCATCGCGGTAGGCCTGGCCATCGGCGTGCTCGCGCCGCTCTTGCAGTACCTGGGCAACCCCGGGAACATGGGCATCTGCGTGGCCTGCTTCGAGCGGGACATCGCCGGGGCCGTGGGCATGCACCGGGCCGGCGTGGTCCAGTACATGCGGCCCGAGATCATGGGCTTCGTGCTCGGGGCCCTGGCCGCCGCCCTTTTGTGCAAGGATTTCCGCCCCCGGACCGGGTCCGCGCCCATCGTGCGCTTCATCCTGGGCGTGTTCGCCATGATTGGCGCCCTGGTCTTCCTGGGCTGCCCGTGGCGGGCGCTCCTGCGCCTGGCCGGCGGCGACCTCAACGCGCTGCTGGGCATCGCCGGGCTGATCTTCGGCATCTGGATGGGCACCCTGTTCTTCCGCCAGGGCTACAACCTGGGCCGCAGCCACAAGGCCCCGGCCACAGTGGGCCTGCTCATGCCCGCGGTCATGGCCGGGCTGCTGGTCATCCTCCTGCTCAGCCCGCAGATTCCGGGCGAGCCCAAGAGCGGCGTGCTGTTCTACAGCCTCAAGGGCCCCGGGGCCATGCACGCGCCCCTGTTCCTGTCCCTGGGCGTGGGCCTGTTGGTGGGCTTCCTGGCCCAGCGCAGCCGGTTCTGCACCATGGGCGCGTTCCGCGACCTGATCCTGTTCAAGCAGACGCACCTCTTCATGGGGCTCGTGGCCCTGCTCGTGGCCGCCGCGGCCACCAACCTGGCCCTGGGCCAGGTCAAGGTGGGCTTCGAGGGCCAGCCCGTGGCCCACACCCTGCACTTCTGGAACTTCGCGGGCATGACCCTGGCCGGGCTGTGCTTCGCCCTGGCCGGTGGCTGCCCCGGACGCCAGTTGTTCATGGCCGGCGAGGGCGACGGCGACGCCTCGGTGTTCGTGCTGGGCATGATCGTGGGCGCCGCCTTCGCCCACAACTTCGGTCTGGCCAGCTCGCCCAAGGGCATCGGCCCCCACGGGGCGGCCGCCGTGGCCGTAGGCCTCATCGTCTGCCTGGTCATTGGCGCGACCATCAAGAACAAGGCCTAGGGAGACCGTTGAAAAACAGCGATCTGCTTCGTTGCTGCGGAAAATTCACCCCCTCGCGTATGGGGATACGCGTCGGGCCTGAATTTTCCTTGCGCCTCGCATCTCAGTGAAGCGCTATTTTTGAACGGTTTCAGATAACTCTCAAATCAAGAGAGGATATGATCATGAGCGAAACTGTCGACGCCCGCGGGCTTTCCTGCCCCCAGCCCGTGCTGGACACCCTGAGCGCCATCGACCGCCTGGGCTCCGGCCGCATCACCGTGCTGCTGGACACCGAGGCCTCCAAGGAAAACGTCTCCCGCGCCGCCACGGGCAAGGGCTGGGCCATCGAATCCCTGGAGGAGCAAGGCGACGAATACGCGCTGACCATCGCCAAGGGCTGACCGTGGCCCTGCTGGATCTGCTGCGCAGGCGCCAGGCGCCCAAGTCCAACGCCCTGGTGGGCGACGGCTTTCTGGTGTTCGAGAACACCAGCGAGGTCATCCGCGCGGAAAAACTGCTCAAGGCCGAGGGCTGCCCCGTGCGCGTCATGGGGCCGCCCCCGGAAATCCAGACCGGCTGCGATCTGGTGGTGGTCTTTCCGCTCATGGAGGAGCTCAGGGTCCGGCGCATCCTGGCCACTGGCGGGCTCGCGCCCCTGGAGGCCGCCCCGGTGACCGGGCCGCTGCTCAAGCCCGTGGACATCTTCCAGACCAAGGACTTCGGCGCGTATCTCATGGTCCGGGCCGCGAACATGAAGATCACCGTGGACAAGGCCACGCGCGTGGTGGTCAACGTCTCGGGCGGCGGCTGTCCGGACGTGCCCTATCTGGCCGCGCGCATCATCGGCCTGTCCCTGGACGAGGGCCCGAGGCCCCGGGACCTGGGGCATACGCTGTGCGCCTACGCCCTGGATCTGGCCCATCAGGAGATCCTGCGCCAATGCTCGGCGTAGCGGGCACCATACCCGACCCGGCCGTGGGGCTGGTGGAAGGCCCGGCGTCCATGCAGGACGGAGAGGTCCGCGTGGGCCCGTGGTCCGGCCCGGCCGTGCGCGGCACCCCGGCGCTGCTGGCCGCGGCCTGCGCGGCCTGCTCGCGCCTGGGGCTGGACCCGCCCCACGCCTTCCTGGTGGGGGACGAGGGCCTTGGCGAAGGCAGCCGCAAGCTCTACGCCTTCCTGGAGCGGGAACTGCCCTGCCGGGACTTCTCCACTCTGGCCTTCCATTACCTGCAGCCCGACGCGGACTGGATGCTGCGCGTGGAGTTCGCCGTGGACGCCATGGCCAAGCGCCCCCGGCTGGTGGCCGACGCGGGTTTCATGTACGCGGCCAAGATGAGCGGCCGGGCCCGGGCCTTCGACCTGTTTACCCCCGACGTGGGCGAGCTGGCCTACCTGGCCGACGAGACAGCGCCCCACCCCTTCTACGCCCGGGGGTTCCTGCTCCACGAGGGGGCCGACGTGTCCGAACTCATCCGCCGGGCCTACGAACACGACAACGCCGCCGCCTGCCTGCTGGTCAAGGGCGCGGTGGACCACGTGGCCGACGAAAAAGGGGTGCTGATGACCGTGGACGCCCCCTGCGAGGAGGCCATGGAGGCCATGGGCGGCACCGGGGACACGGTCACGGGCATCGCCTGCGCCCTGGTGGAGTCGGGCCTCTCCGTGCCCGGGGCCGCGGCCACGGCGGCCCTGGCCAATCGTCTGGCCGGGAGCCTGGCCAAGCCCACCCCGGCCACCCAGGTGGCGGCCATCGTGGCCCGCATCCCCGAAGCCCTGGACATGGCCCTTGCGGCCGCCGAGGCCCGGGCGTGACGCGGGAAATCCACGAACACATGACCATCCTGGACGTGGTGGCCGCCCACAGGAGCACGGAACACGTGTTCCGAGAGCGCGACATGCAGGCCGGGGAATGCATCCTCTGCCAGGCCCTGTTCCTGACCCTGGACGAGGCCTGCGCCAAATACGGCCTGGACCTCCCCGCGCTCATGGCCGACCTCGAGGCCGAAATCCTCAGGGAGCCGCAGGGCTGAGCGCTGCCTTGCGGATCAGCGCGTAGATGTCCTCGGGGTGCTTGCCCGCGTCCTTGCCCAGGGCCTTGAGGGTCCTGTTCTCCAGATTCCCGCCCGTGATTCCCAAGGCGTCCAAGGCCTTCAGAATGGCGACCTTGTCCAGGCCGTAGGTGGCGCAGAGTTCGGCCACCGTGAGGTTGCCCGTGCCTGCGGGCGGGGTTTCGGGCAGCCCCGCGCCCACGTCGGGCAGCCTGCCGCCGCCCATGGCCTGGAAGGCCTCCCTGGGGGACACGTTGTTGGCCCTGGCCACGTCGATGAGCACCGCGTCGGGCCCGAACCCCGTGTATCCGGCCGCGTCCAGGGCCGCCAGGGCCGCGTCCAGGTCCAGATCCGTCTTCTTGGCCAGCCCGGCCAGGGTGGACAGCTCGGCGTGGCCGTAGGGCGGCTCCCCGTGCACGCGCGAGGCCCGTTCCTTGATGTGCTCGCCCGCGTCCACGATCCAGGAGAACGGCGGCGCCTCGGCCAGGGTCCCCACCGTGAACAGGGCGCACAGCGCCAGGGCGACGTTGCACTCGGCGGTGAAGAAGCGGAAGTTCCTGGCCCGATCCCGGAGGTAGGTCGTCACCGGCCCCCAGTTCAGCCAGAGGTGCAGGCCCGCCGCCAGGAGGAACAGCACGCCCACGTTGAGGTGCACCTCGCCCCAGGCGTCCTTGGACAGGCCCCAGAACCGCCAATCCGACCAGTAGGCCACCCGGCCGTGGGGCGCGATGTAGAGCACCACGCTGGTCAGCGTGAGCACCAGAAACGACGACAAGGCCGTGAGCGAGGTCACCCGTCTAAGCCGCATTCCGCATCCTCCTTTTCCTCGGCGCAATCCCTGAGTTCGGTGATCAGCCCCTGCAGGTCCCCCGCCAGGGCGGAAACATGCTTGATGGTCCCGTGGGAGCGGCCCATGCCCTCCACGGTCTGGGCCGCGATCTCGTTGATGCCCTCCATGGAGTCCGTGATGTGCTCGCTGGTGGCGGACTGCTCTTCGGCCGCCGCGGCGATGGTCTGCACATTGTCGGCGGTCTGGGTCACGATGTCCACTATCGCGCGCAGGTAGCCCCCGGCCTCCACGGACAGGGAACTGCTCCGGGACACGGCCTGGGCCGCGGAATCCATGCCCGCCATGCTCTCGGCGGACACGGCCTGGATGCCGGACACGGCCTCCTCCACCTCCTTGGTGGCCTGCATGGTCTTCTCGGCCAGCTTGCGCACCTCGTCGGCCACCACGGCGAAGCCGCGCCCCGCGTCGCCCGCGCGCGCGGCCTCGATGGCCGCGTTGAGCGCCAGCAGGTTGGTCTGGTCCGCGATGTCCGTGATCACGTTGATGATCCGGCCGATGCCCTCGGCCCGGCGGCCCAGCTCGTCCATGGCCCCCTTCATGCGGTCCGCTCGCTCACGGGCCTCGGCCGTGGCCCGGTTGACCTGCTCCACCACGTCCGCGCCCTGCAGGGCCTTGTCCCGCGCTATCTGCGCGCCCTCGGCCGCTCGCGAGGCGTTCTCGGCCACCGAAAGCACGGCCTCGTTCATCTCCTCCATGGCCTTGGCCGTCTCCTGGGCGCGCTCGCGCTGGGAGCCCGCGTTGTCGGCCGTGTCGCGGACCTGGTCCGCCAGTTGCCTGGAGGACTCCCTGATGTCCTCGGAAATGCCCCCGGCCCTGTTGGCCGCGTCCACCATCTTCTCCACCATGCGGTTCACGCGCCCCTGGTTCTCGCGCACGGAAACCAGGGCGCGCTCCGCGCTCCCGGCCTGCTCCAGGGCCTTTTCGCGTTCCTCCATGGCGCTGCCCATGGCCTCCTGCACCGTGGCCATGAGGCCGTTCACCCCCCGCGCCAGGGCTCCCATCTCGGCGGGATACGACTCCCGCAGCCTGCCGGAATACCCGTCGTCCGCGGCCGCGTCCAGAAAGCCCAGCACGTCGGTCAGGGGGCTGTTCACGCAGCGGTGCAGCACCAGGAAAATGATCCCCAGGACCGCCGCCAGGAGCCCCAGGCCCACTCCCAGGCGCAGCCAGGCGTCGCGGCGCAGCTCGGCCAGGTCCGAGGTGATGTCGCGGGGGATGGCCACCACCCCGGCCACGCGGCCCGAGGCGTCGCGCATCTGGGTGTAGTAGGTCACCAGCTCCTTGCCGTTCTTGCTCACGCGGCGGAACAGCGGGCCCTCGGCGGCCATGACCTTCTTGAGCCAGGGGAACATCTTCTCGGGGATGCTCAGGTCGTGGGTCTTGGCCGCGTAGCGGAACTTCGCCCCGTCGGGCACCACCACGGAGATGTTGAAGCCGAACTCCTTTTTCAGGGGCGCGAGCATCTCGCTGGTGACATGCACCCCGTCCGGGGCCGCCTGCTCCTGAACCAGCCGCTTGACCGGATAATACTGCACGGCCACGGTCTTGCGGGCCTGGGCCAGAAGCAGGGCCAGCTTGCCCCGGTATTCGTTCCATGCCTGGAACACGACCATGGCCGTCACGAACACGGCGATGACCAAGATCAGCCGCGAACGCAGGGACGTACACAAGCGCATGAGATCCTCCCTCCTGTATCCCGGACGCGGGCCCGGCGGCCCGGACAATTCGCACCGTAGACCCATAACACGGATTCCCCGGCGATTGAACAACAAACGGCCGCCGCCCCGCCCGTCCGCCGACAAAAAGGGCCCCGGGGAACGTTCCCCGGGGCCCTGCCTATGAGGAGGCATGCCTGTGTCATGCGCCCATGTTCTTGCGCTCCCAGTCCTGCACCGTTTCCTCGTCCTCGATCTCCTCCCAGCCCGTGAACATGGCGATGACGTGGGCCGACAGGGAATGGCCCGTGGTGGTCATGTAGATGTGCACCACGATGAAGGCCAGAAAGCCGAAGGCGCCGGCCATGTGCAGGAACGCCACCACGTCCAGGCTGAGGTACTCCTTCACGCCCAGGGCGGGCCAGTCGTTGTAGAACAGGTAGAGAAGCCCCGTGCCGATCTGGAAGGGGATGAGCAGCGCGGAGATGGACAGGTAGGTGATGCGCTGCAGGGGGTTGTGCTTGCGCCGCACGGTCTTGGGCACGGGATGGGGCTCGCCCCGGAATATCCCGCTCACGTAGTACAGGGCCACGTCCAGGATCTTCTCCATGGTGGGCACGTACTGCTTCCACTCGCCCGTGGTGGCCAGCCAGAAGACGATGAACACGTACAGCCCGAGCCAGGTCCAGGCGCAGAAGTCGTGCACGGCCACGGCCTTCTCGAAGCCGAGGAGCGTCCAGGTGCCGTGGATCTCGAAGCCCGTGCCCGCCAGGACGATGATCAGCGCGGCCTGGGCCCAGTGCCAGAAGCGCTCGAACCGGGTGTACAGATAGACCTTCTTCATTCCTTCTCGGATGCTTGTCATGCCTGGTCCTCCCTGCCTCTGTCCTTGCGCGTGCGCAGGCGCACCACGCCGTGGATGAAGACCCCGATGAAGGAGGCGGCCACGGCCAGCCAGCCCACCACGTCCAGGCCGCCCACGGCGTCGCGCCCGGGCATGTAGAACCCGGCCAGGTTGGCCAGGCGGCTGGTCTTGGCGTGGCACTGGGAGCAGGCCACCACGTTGTCCTTGGGCGCCACCATGTGGGTGGTGGGGTAGGCCCAGGACGTGTCCACGAATCCGAAGTCGCCGGAATACTCAAGCCCGGCGTACTCCATGCCCGCCTTGATGGCCGGGCCCCAGTCGTAGCTCTTCCAGAAGGCCGCGGGGTCCTTGCCGAAGAGATGCGGGATGACCATGGTCTTGTTGACCTTGTCGTAGGGCGTCTTACCCCGGTGCACCTTGAAGGGCATGATGCGCGAACGCGGGTCGTTCATGCTCCCGGCGGGCCAGGAAAGCCTGACCTCGGAGCTGTCGTCGATCCTGTCCACGGCGCGCACGGTGTTCATGCTGCCGTTGAACCAGAAGTACTCGGGCACCACGTTCATCTCCCAGCGGAAGTCGCCCTTCTTGGAATCATAGGAATGCTTGCCCAGGGGGCCGTCCACCACGAAGGGCTTGCCGTCCTTCTTCTTGCCCGCCGTGGACCAGTCCCAATACATCTTGGTGGGCTTCTCGCGGGCGAATTCCGGGATGTGGCAGGACTGGCAGGCCACCTTGTCCGTATGGTCGTTGGCCTTGTGCCCGGCCTTGTGCGGGGTGGCGCTGTGACAGGACTCGCAGGTGATCTTGGGCGCCAGGTCGTCCTCCAGGAGGCTCTTGCGCTCGGCCGCTGCCGGGTTGGAATAGATGCGTCCGGCTATGGAATGCACCGTGGTGGTGTGGCAGCGGGTGCAGTCGAAGTTCTGGCCGTCCACGCCCATGTGCACGTCCAGCTGCTTACTGGGCTTGGCCAGGGAGGAGTCGATGTCCCCGTGCTTCACGCCGTCGCCGCCGCCGCCGAAGAAGTGGCAGGTGCCGCAGTTGCCCCGCGAGGGGCGTCCCACGTTCGCCGCGATCTCCTTGTAGTCCGGCGGATAGAACATCTTGGCCCCGCCGAACTTCTTGGGCTCCTTCACGGGGTATCCGGCCATGGTGGGGAACTTCTTGTAGGTCCCGGTCTGGTCGTGGCAGACCAGACAGTCCACCTTGGCCGGGTCGCTGAAGTCGAAGTTCTTGTCCTTCCAGCCGTAGCCGGCGTGGCAGGACGTGCAGCGGGCCTCGTTGCTCTGGATGTTGATGCAGAAGTTGTTGGTGACCAGCCCGCCCTTGCCCATCTGCTGGTCGGGTGAGGAATTGGGATCCATCCAGGTCCAGTGGATGGTCTTGTGGAACTGGGCCGCCGCCTCGGTGTGGCAGGAGAGGCAGGCCTTGGTGACTTCCTCGGGCGAGGCGAAATCCTTCTTCAGAATCTCGTGCTTGGCGTGGTCCGAGGTGATCCAGAGCTCGCGCTCCTTGACCGCCTGGCGGGCCAGCTTGCGCCCGGGAGCCGCGCCGTTGGTCACGGCGGGCCTGGACGTGTCCGTGGCCGCGAACAGCGGCGGGGCCAGGACAAGAAACGCAAGCAGCGCTATCAGCGCAGGCAGCGCGAGCAGCGCAAGCGTCGCACTTCGTGCGGCGCGGGCCAAAGACGTTCGTCCAGTCATGCGTGCACCCCCTGGGTTGTGCCGCGCCCGCGCGCCCCGGTTCGGGGCGGCGGTACGGCGGTCTCCTCCGCGGGGGCGACGCGCCCCCGCCTACGAAATGTCGCAGTGCTCGTAGCTGATCTGGGACAGGGTGATGGAATCCAGGATGGCGTTCATGGCGGCGGTGGCCTCCACCCAGACCTTGCGGACCGAGCAGTCCTCGGACCGGCCGCAGGCCGCCCCGTCGCCAACGCAATCCGTCAGGTTGATCCCGCCCTCCAGCAGCCGCACCACCTCGCCCACGGTGATCTCCGAAGGCGCCCTGGTCAGCAGGTGCCCGCCCTTGGGGCCGCGCACGCTGTCCAGGTAGCCGCCCTGCTTGAGGGGGCGGATGAGCTGCTCCAGATACTTCACCGAAACGCCGAGCCTCTTGGATATCTCGCTCACGGAGACGGGCTTTCCGTCGGAATTCTCGGCGATGTCGAGGAGCATCCTGGTTCCGTACCGGCTACGAGTAGACAACTTCATATTTTCCTCCCAGCAGTGTGTGATTCCGATAAGTTACGAGTAATTAGCCCGTTTTTTCGGCCCACCGTACACGCATGCCGGGATTTTTCCAATACTTTCCCCTGAAAAAATATAGGGGATTAAACCTATCTATACACAAACACTGTGCTTTATAACCCCTAAGGCACGTGCCGGAAAGGTCATCGGCCTCCCCGGCCGACCCGCGCCACGTAAGGCTCCTTCCTGCGCGCCGCGACCAGGGCCAGGACGCCCAGAACCAGGGCCGCGCCCAGGTGCGCCCAATCCACGACAAGAACGGTCATGGGATCATACCACACATCGGGGGAATTTTTCAAAACCCTGATCACGCCGGTTCCGATGACGGCCAGGACGGCCCAGAAACGCAGCCTGCCCGTAGGCGTGAAACGCCAGCCCCGGGCGAACGCGAAGCGCCCGGCCCACCACCCCGCCAGGGCCAGGAAGACCCCGGCGGCCGCGTAGTGCACGGTGTGGGTCAGGTAGTATTGGGCCAGCCAGCCCAGGCCGGGAATGTCGGCGATGTAGTAGCGCTTGAAGATGGGCATCTGGGCCGCGCCGGAGACAGCCAGGACCAGGGCCGTGAGCGTCCAGAGCAGGGAGAGCCGGGACCTACGCATCGTCGTCCCCTCCCCTGTTCTTCATGGAGCGCACGAAGGTGATCAGCCCGGCGGCCACCCCGGCCACGGGGGCCAGGGCCATGGCCGAGGCCAGGGCCCCGTCCCGGGCCATCATGTCCTTGACGGGCCTCAGATGCGGCCTGCCCGGGCCCTTGGCCCCGGCCTTGTCCAGGGCCGCGTCCAGCTCGGAAAACGGCACGGGCGAGACGTAGATGGTGTTGGTGCCGCCGTTCTCCTCGAGCCCGTAGATATGGCCCCCGGTCTCCTCGGCCAGGGCCCTGGCCCGGGCCACGATCTCCTCGCGCGGGCCGATGCTCTGCACGTCCATGGGACAGACCTCGATGCAGGCCGGGACCTCGCCGCGCTCCACGCGGTCGTAGCAGCGGTCGCACTTGTACATCACCCCGTTGCCCGCCAGCGACGGCAACAGGTCCAGATAGGCCCCCACCCCGGTCTGGCGCTGGGGGATGGTCCAGGGGCACACGGAGCGGCACTTGGAGCCGCCCAGGCAAACCTCGTCGTTGATGCGCACGATGCCGTTGGCCTGCTTCAGGGCCGCGCCCCAGGGACAGAGATTGGCGCAGGGCGGATTCACGCAGTGCAGGCAACGCCGGGGGATGTTCACCGTGAGCGCCTCGCCGTCCTTCTCCACCTCCGCGCTCTGGATGTAGAGCCAGTTGTAGGGGGTCAGGCGGTCGTCCACGTCGCGGCGCTCGGACCAGTCCTCCACCTTGACCCGCGAGGGGTACATCTTCGGGAAGGGCTTCTTGGGCTCGGGCTTCTTGCGGGCGTTGGCCTCGGCGCAGGCCTCCACGCACGCGCCGCAGCCGATGCACTTGCTGAGATCCAGGAGGGTGGCCAGCTCAACGCGCCCGCCCCCCTCCCGGGCCCCGGGCCCGGCGGCGCGCGCCGCGCCCGCGGGCAGGGCCAACGCCGCGCCCGCCGCGCCCAGGGTCTTGAGTACCGTCCGTCTATCCATAGCTTCGCCTTGCTGTCTTGGTCTCCGGCGCGCCCGAAGGGCCGGGCGCGCGCAGTGATGCACCCGAGTCCATAGCACGGTTCGTGCCCGAGGCATACCAAAGCCCCCGAAAACCGCGCACGCCGCGCCCCACAGGGCGCGCGCGGCGCACGGCCCGGGCGGGGCCTTGCCGCTCCTTGACAGAAACTAGGCAATTGTTAAGCATATTGTTCAGCACATGTCGAACAATTACCGAGGTGAGCATGAACCAGGATTCCGTGCGCCAGTATCTGGAAGAGATCATCGAGACCATGAGCGAGGGCCTGTTCATCGTGGGCCCGGACGGCCGCATCTCAATGGTCAACGAGTCCCTGGAACGGCTCACGGGATTCAGCCGCGAGGAGCTCCTGGGCAAGCCCTGCACGGTGCTCGGCTGCGACGCCTGCGCCCTGTCCATCCGCGAGGGCCGGGACCATTGGTGCCGCCTGTTCGACACGGAAAAGGAATCCCGCAAGCACTGCCGCATCCGCCGCAAGGACGGCTCCACAGTGGAGGTGGTCAAGAACGCCACCCTGCTCCAGGACCAGGGCGAGGTCCTGGCCAGCGTGGAGACGCTGACCGACGTCTCGGCCATCCTGGAGCGCGACCGGCGCATCGACGAGCTGACCCGCCTGTTCGGCACGGGGTTCCACGGCATGGTGGGCAACTCCGCGCCCATGCGGCGGCTCTACGCCATCCTGGAGCGCGCCGCGCGCTCCGACGCGCCCGTGATCATCCACGGCGAGTCCGGAGCGGGCAAGGAGCTGGCGGCCCACGCCCTGCACGACCTGGGCCCGCGCGCGCACAAGCCCTTCGTGCAGTTCAACTGCGCGGCGCTCAACGAATCGCTCCTGGAGAGCGAGCTCTTCGGCCACGTCAAGGGCGCGTTCACCGGGGCCATCCGCCACCGCCAGGGCCGCTTCGAGGCGGCGGACGGGGGCGACATCTTTCTGGACGAGATCGGGGACGTGCCCCTGAACACGCAGGTCAAGCTGCTTCGGGTGCTGGAGAACAAGCGCATCGAGCGCGTGGGCGACCACCGGCCCGTGGAGGTGGACGTGCGCGTGATCACGGCCACCAACCGCGATTTGCCGGCCCTGGTGCGCGCCGGGAGCTTTCGCGAGGATTTCTACTACCGCATCAACGTCATCCCCATCCGCGTGCCCCCGATCAGGGAGCGCGCCGAGGACATCCCACTGCTCACGGAGTTCTTTCTCGAAGACATGGCCCGGCGCACCGGGCGCAAGATCTGCGGCATCGAACCCGGGGCCATGCGCCTGCTCATGGCCCATTCCTGGCCGGGCAACGTGCGCGAGCTGAAAAGCTCCCTGGAATACGCCTGCGTGATCACCGACCAGGGCCCCATCGCCCCGGAACACCTGCCCCCGGCCGTGGCCGGCGGGAACGCCGGGGCCTGCGCCCCGGAAGCCCGGGGCGAAGAAATCGGCCTCAACAACCTGTCCAGGGGAATAAATGAATCCGCCGCCCTGCCATTGGAGCCCAGGGCGGCGCTCATCAGCGCCCTGCGCCTGGCAGGAGGGAACAAATCACAGGCCGCGCGCATCCTGGGCGTCAACCGCGGCACTGTGGACAACCGCATGCGCAAGTACAGTGTGGATCTGGACACGGTGATCCGGACATAAAATAGCTGGTCAATCTTTACTCAAGAGGGGGGGGAACAATGGAAGACAAAACTACCGCTGACTACATTGAGAAACTAAAGAAAAAACTTGATGAACCCTTCATTAACTTTGATGACCACACTCTTAGATTGCGAAGGAATTTACTTCTTTCAAGCTCTATTCTTTTTGCAATTAATATATTTGGCATTAAAGCAGACGACATGAAACTATTCGATATCACATTTAGAAATGCAACAGACTCACACATTAAAATCAGCCTATCAATAATAACAGCATATTTTTTGATTTACTTTCTATGGTCTGGATTTAATTGCATAGCTAAATGGCGTCTTAGACTTTCAGGCGAATCAAGCGAAACATATAATAAAGCACTTCCACTCTCTAAAATAGGCTTTGACCCCACACCATTGAATCAAAGTACCGCGATAAAAAATATTGCTCACGCAATTACAAGAATAGACCGCAGTTGCAAAAAGCTATTCGGATCAGAGTCAAAAAACACTGAAGAGAGAGACAAATTACTATCGTCGATAAACGACAACCTTAAATCAATTGAATTCGACAAAATTTTGTACTTTACACACTGGTTCAAACTATTCAGTTGGCAACAAAAATGGAAACTTTGGGCCATCGACTACGGCGGTCCAATTGCATATGGTTTTCTTAGCATTACATACTATATCAAATTTGCATGTAATGTTTAAAAATCCAACTATTCTTTGTTCAGGCTCTTCTGGTAGCCTTTCCAGCCCGGACACCAGCGCGTGTGCCAGCGCCAGAGGCGGGCCAGGAGGCCGCCGGGGTTCCGTTCGGACCGGGCGCGCAAAGGGCAGCGTTCACAGGGATACTTCATGGCGGCTCCTCAGGAGGTTTCGGCCAGGGAGGCGGCGAACAACTCCAGGTCGTTGGGCCGGCCCTCCACGTGGTCCTCGGCGTACAGCAGGTTGCGCATCCAGAACACGCTGCCCTGCTCCAGGGCGGCCATGGCGCGCAGGGAAAAGCCCTCGGCGTCCCGCTCCACGCGTCCGCGCGCCTCGGGCCCCAGCCCGTACATGAAGGGGTCCAGCAGCTCCGGCAGTTCCGCCAGCAACTCCGCCTTGGCGCGCATGTTGGAGGCCGAGGCCTCGGCGTCGCCCTTTTCCAGCATGGCCAGGGAATCGGCCTCCAGGGCCCGGATGCGGGCCGCGACATCGTCCAACACGCCCCGCACTCTGGCCAGGGCTTCCTTTTCCGTAAGCATTATCTCCTCCATGGCGGCCATCCTACGCCTTGCCCCGCGCACTGAAAAGGTATACCTCCGAAACCCCGCCAGCCACGAAACCGCCCCGCGCCACGCGGACCAACGCCCATGAAACTCGAAATTCCCACTCCGCCCCGCCTCCGTCTCCTGGTCCAGACCCTGTTCAGCCTGCTCTGCCTCTGGGTGGGCTGGCGCTTCTGGCTGTTCATGCTCTGGGCCACCGGCCGGAGCCAGGCCTTCACGCCCCGCCCGGCCTCGGTGGAGGCCTTCCTGCCCATCAGCGCACTGCTGGGCCTGCGCAGGCTCTGGAGCACCGGCTCCTGGGACCCGGTGCATCCGGCCGGGCTGGCCGTGTTCCTGGCCGCCCTGGCCATGGCCCTGGTCTTCCGCAAGGGCTTCTGCGCCTACCTCTGCCCCGTGGGCCTGATCCACAATCTCCTGGAGCGCGCGGGCCGCGCCCTGGGCCTGGCGCGCACGCCCGGCCCCCGCGTGGCCATGGTCCTGGACGCGCCCAAGTACCTGCTGCTGGCCTTCTTCCTCTGGACCACCTGGTTCGGCATGAATCCGGCGGCCGTGGAGGGCTTCCTGCGCGGGGCCTACAACATGACTGCGGACGCGCGCATGCTGGCTTTTTTCCTCTCGCCCTCTGGCGCGGCCCTGGCCGTGCTCGGCATACTGGCCGTCCTGGGCCTCGTGATCCGCAATTTCTGGTGCCGGTTCCTGTGCCCCTACGGCGCGCTCCTGGGGCTCGTCGCCCTGCTCTCACCCCTGGCCGTGCACCGTGACCCCGGGGCCTGCGCGGGCTGCGGGGCCTGCTCCCGGGCCTGCCCCCAGGGCATCCGCGTACAGGACATGGAGCGCGTGAACACCACGGCCTGCATGGGCTGCATGCAGTGCGTGGCGGCCTGCCCGGCGCGGGACTGCCTGCGCCCCCGGTTCCTCGGCCGCGCCGTGGGCCCGGCCCTGGCCGCGGCGGGTTGCGCGGGCGTGTTCCTGGCGGCCTGGACCCTGGCCCGGGCCACAGGGCACTGGGACAGCCGCCTGCCCACGTTCATGCTGCAAAAGCTGTATTTGAGCGTCCCGTTTTGACGTTTGGGCCCGTGGGCCGGGGGCCTGGCTTGACATATGAAGACCGCGGCGCTAGCGGACGAAGTCCGGCCGCCCCGTTGCACACCGAGACCTTCAGCCCCGGCGGCGAGGAGACCTCCATGCCCCTCAGAACCCTCATAGTGGACGACGAACCCCCGGCGCGCGACGAGCTCGCCTATCTGCTCTCGGCCTTCGAGGACGTGGACGCCCCGGCCCAGGCCGGCTCCGCGCGCGAGGCCGTGGAAATGATCCGGGAGTTGGAGCCGGACCTGGTATTCCTGGACATCGAGATGCCCGGGGGCAACGGGTTCGACGTGGTTTCCGCCTGCATGGACATGGAGATCCAGCCCCTGTTCGTGTTCGCCACGGCCTTCGAGCACTACGCCATCCAGGCCTTCGAAGAGAACGCCGTGGACTACCTGCTCAAGCCCGTGACCGAGGAGCGGCTGACCAAGAGCCTGGCCCGCGCGCGCGAGGCCCTGGCCACGCGCCAGAGCCGCGACAGGGCCAGGATGAACATGCAGAACCTGTTGAGCGGCCCGTCCGCTCCGGGCATCACCCGCATCCCCGTGGAGCGCGGCGGGCGCATCGCCCTGCTCCGGCCCACGGAGGTGATCTTCTGCTCCACCGAGGAGCGCAAGGTCATGGTCCACACCCGGGACGAGGCCTGGCCCTGCCACGGGGTGAACACCCTGGATGGCCTGGAGGAGCGCATGGTCCCCCACGCCTTTTTCCGCGCCGGGCGCGGCGCCCTGGTGAACCTGGCCCGCATCCGCGAATTCTCGCCCTGGTTCAACGGCAAGTACATCCTGGTCATGGACGACGAGCAGGGCACCGAAATCACCGTCAGCAGGGGCCGCGTGCCCATGTTCAAGGACCAGTTGGGCCTGTAATGGATCCCGTTCTCAACCTCGCCATCACGCTTCTGGAACGCTTCGGCCTGATCCTGGCCGCGGCGTTCCTGATCATGACCTTCGGGTCCATCCGCAACCTGGACATCCGGCCCACCACGCGCAAGCACACCATGTTCCTGATCCTGCTCTTCGGCGGCCTGGGCATCCTGGGCACCTACTCCGGAGGCATGGTGCAGTCGTCCATGGCCAACCTGCGCGCCATGAGCGTGGTCACCGCCGGACTGGTGGGCGGCCCGCTGGTGGGCGGGGGCGCGGGGCTCATCGCTGCCGTGCACCGCAACATCATCGACCTGCAGGGCTTCTCGGCCCTGCCCTGCGGCCTGGCCACCTTCACCGAGGGCCTCGTGGCCGGGATCATCAGCCGCAAGCTTGCGGACCCGGTGAACTGGAAGGCCGCGGCGAGCATCACCTTCGTGGGCGAGCTCTGCCACATGCTGCTGGTGCTGATCATCGCCAAGCCCTTTGCCGACGCCGTGTCCCTGGTGCAGGTCATCATCCTGCCCATGGTCTCCATCAACACCATCGGCGCGGCCCTGTTCACCCACACCCTGAAGCTCATGGGCCTGCTCCGCGAAAAGCGCGACTCGTCCCAGGCCCAGCAGATCCTGGCCATCGCCCACGCCACGGTGGCGCACCTGCGAAACGGCCTCTCCCAGGAGACTGCCGGGGCCGTGGCGCGCCTGATATTCGCGCGGGTGCGCGTGGCCGCCGTGGCCATCACCGACTCCACCCAGGTCCTGGCCCACCTGGGCGCGGGGGACGACCACCACCTGCCCGGCAAGTGCATCCTCACGCGCTCCACGCGCAAGGTGCTCATGAACGGGCGGCCCGTGTTCCTCAAGAAGCGCTCGGACATCGGCTGCGACCACCCGGGCTGCCCCTTTGTCTCGGCCATCATCGTGCCCCTCAGGAAGGGCGGCGAGATAGTGGGCGCGCTGAAGTTCTACGGCACCCGCCAGTCCGAACTGGACGCCATCCGCTTCGAGATCGCCAAGGGCCTGGCCGCCCTGTTCTCCACCCAGCTGGAGCTGGAGGACATCCAGATCAAGGAACGGCTCCTGGCGCGGGAGGAGATCCGCCGCCTGCAGGCCCAGATCAACCCCCATTTCCTGTTCAACGCCCTGAACACCATCGCCTCCTTCTGCCGCACCAACTCGGCCCACGCCCGGGAGCTGCTCCAGGACCTGGCCCTGTTCATGCGCAAGAACCTGCATAGCGGCAAGGGCGTGGTCCCCCTGTCCGACGAGCTGGACCACGTGCGCTCCTACCTGGCCATCGAGCAGGCCCGCTACGGCGGGCGCATCAACGCCCACATCCGGGTGGACGAAGGCTGCGAGGACTGGCCCATGCCCTCGTTCCTGATCCAGCCCCTGGTGGAGAACAGCATCCGCCACGGCATCAGCGCCCTGGAGGAGGGCGGGGCAGTGACCCTGTCCGCGCAGATCCGCAACGGCGAGCTGCACATCCTGGTGGAGGACGACGGCGTGGGCATGCCCGCGGACAAGCCCGACGAGCTCCTGGCCTCCACCGGGGACGGGGAATGCATCGGCGTGGCCAACTGCAACCGCCGCCTCAAGCAGATCTACGGATCGGCCTACGCCCTGCAGATCCACTCCAGCCCCGGGCGCGGCACCCTGGTGGCCCTGCGCATCCCCAGAAACCAGCAGGACCCCCAGGCCGTCTGATCCACGTCTCGTCCAGGAAAAGGCGAAACTCAGACCTCCCAAACGACGCTTCGCAGGCCAAAAGAAAATTTTCAATCCCGCCAGGCGACGTTTCAACACGCCAAACCGGCATTTCGCCCCCAGCGTGTTGAAATCCTCTTCCGCAAGCGGCATACCCCAGCGCCGAATGGCCCCGTAATCCGGGGCCAAAAGCCTGGAGGATATCGCTGATGATCTATTTCTTTGTGTGCCTTTTCGCGCTCATCGTGGGCTACTTCACCTACGGCAAATTCGTGGACAACATAATCGGCCCGGACCCGAACGCCACGACCCCGGCCTACAGCATGCAGGACGGCGTGGACTACGTGCCCCTGCCCAAATGGAAGCTCCTGCTCATCCAGGTGCTGGACATCGCGGGCGTGGGCCCCATCTTCGGCCCCATCCTGGGCGCCCTGTACGGACCCATCTGCCTGGTCTGGATCGTGTTCGGCTGCATCTTCGCCGGCGCGGTGCACGACTACATGAGCGGCATGCTCAGCGTGCGCAACAAGGGCGCCAGCGTGCCCGAGCTGGTGGGCGAATACATGGGCATGACCGCCCGCCAGGTCATGCGCGTGTTCTCCGTGGTGCTGCTCCTCTTGGTGGGCGTGGTCTTCGTGCTGGCCCCGGCCAAGCTGCTCACGGGCATCACCGGCGTGCAGACGGGCATCTTCGTGGGCCTCATCTTCCTCTACTACTTCCTGGCCACCATCCTGCCCATCGACAAGCTCATCGGCCGCTTCTACCCCGCCTTGGGCGGCCTGCTGATCGTCATGACCGTGGCTCTGGCCGTGGCCCTGATGGCCGGCGACTACACGGTGCTGCCCAACATGGACGTGGCCGTGAACACCCATCCCAAGGGCCTGCCCGTGTGGCCGCTGTTGTTCATCACCCTGTCCTGCGGCGCCCTGTCCGGGTTCCACTCCACCCAGTCGCCGCTCATGGCGCGCTGCGTGAAGAACGAGCGCGAGGGCCGCATGGTCTTCTACGGCGCCATGATCATCGAGGGCGTCATCGGCCTCATCTGGGCCACGCTGGGCATGTCCTTCTACGACAACCCAGCCGCCCTGCAGGCCGTGATCTCCGCGGGCAGCCCGGCCGCCGTGGTCAAGGAAGTCTCCAACACCCTGCTCGGTCCCGTGGGCGGCACCCTGGCCGTGTTGGCCGTCATCGTCCTGCCCATCACCTCGGGCGACACGGCCTTCCGCAGCACCCGGCTGATCCTGGCCGAGACCTTCAAGATGGACCAGAAGGCCGCGGCCAAGCGCCTGATCATCGCCGTGCCCCTGTTCCTCATCGGCTACGTGATCTCCACCCAGAACTTCAGCACCATCTGGCGCTACTTCGGGTTCTCCAACCAGGCCCTGTCCACGCTGGTGCTGTGGTCCGCGGCCGTGTACCTGGCCAAGACCGGCAAGCTGCACTGGATCTGCACCCTGCCCGCGACCTTCATGACCGCGGTCTGCGTGACCTTCATCACCCAGGCCAAGATCGGCTTCGGCCTGTCCATGGACGTGGCCATCATCGCCGGTCTCGTGGCGGCCGTGCTGGCCCTGGCGGCCTTCCTGGTGAAGTTCGCCCTGGGCAAGCCCGCGCCCCACGCGGACACCCCCGCCGCCTAGCGGCGGCAGCCAGACGCACCAAGGCCGCCGGGCATGCCCGGCGGCCTTTTTTGTTCCATGCGTTCGGATCGACGGTTCAGGGAGCACAGGCGACGTTTCGCGCAGGAACCGTTGCGAGGCTCGCCCAGCCTGGATTATTTACACTTTATGGCGGGGCGCGACGACGCCCCGGCCAGGCGGTCCAAAGCCAACACTCAGGCGGAACCACCCCACCAGCCGCCAGTCCCACATCGGAGGACCGCCAGACAGGCTCATGTGCTCCCACCCACCTTCGGCCGCCGTGCGCAAGCACGGCGGCCTGCCTTTAGGCGAACCGTCAATCCTCTTTATGCAGGGCCGCGTTGCCGCCGAAGCGCTTGCGGCATTCGTCCATGCAGCGGCCCGAGGGCACGCCCTGGAGCACGAAGGTCTTCACGCCGTGGCCGGTGTTGACCACGCATTCGCAGCCCCTGGGCGCCTTGCGCCGCGCGGGGGCGTCGCCCCTGCGGCCCAGGCCGCCGTCCCGGCCCAGGCACTTGACCACGCGCTCGACGCGCTCGATGCGCTTGCCGCTGACGCGCATGTGCTGGGCGTCGGGCATGACGCACTGCTGTTCCTTGGGAATGACCACGCACTGGGACGTGCCGTCGCTGAAGTAGGCGATGCATCCGTCAGCCCGGGCCGGCCCCGCAGCCAGCATGATCAGAAGGGCCGCCAGGCCCAAAATTCGTTTCATCATCTTCTCCTTATGCCCCCCCCGCCCTTCGAATGCAAGCAGGCCCCGGTCTCCCGGGGCCTGCGGATGGTTTCGATGCAATGCCCGTGCGGGCCCATGCCCGCCGTTTTTATCTGGCGCAGACGTCCTCGAAAACAAGTCGGTCGGTGTACTCGGCCTGCTTGCCCTGGTTCCAGCGGCTCACCGGGCGGTAGTAGCCCACGATGCGCGTGTAGACCTCGGCGTCGTTGCCGCAGGTGGGGCACTCGAAGTGTTCGCCCTGGATGTAGCCGTGCTCCGGGCAGACGCTGAAGGTCGGGGTGATGGAGAGGAACGGCAGCTTGGTGTTGGTGAAGGCCTTGACGATGAAGTTCTTCAGGGCCTTGGTGTCGGCCACGGCCTCGCCCAGGAAGGTATGGAACACCGTGCCGCCCGTGTACAGGGGCTGCAGCTTGTCCTGGTGCTCCAGGGCGAAGAGCACGTCGCTGGAGATGCCCACGGGCAGGGCCGTGGAGTTGGTGTAATAGGGGGTGCCGTTGCCGGAGGTCTTGATCTCCGAGTACAGGCCCTTGTCGATCTTGGCCAGGCGATAGCTGGTGCCCTCGGCCGGGGTGGCCTCCAGGTTGTAGAGGTGGCCGGTCTGCTCCTGGAAGTCGGAGGTCAGCTCCTGCAGATGGTTCAGGACCCGCTCCATGAGCCGGATGCCCGCCGGGGTCTCGATGCCCTTGCCCAGAAGGTTCAGGCAGGCCTCGTGGCCGCCCAGGATGCCGATGGTGGAGAAATGACCCTCGAAGCCGTTCTTCAGGTAGCGGCGCGACCAGGGGAACATGCCCCGCTCGAGGTTGTCGTTGATGAGCTTGCGCTTGAACTCCAGGGAGTCGCGCGCCATCTCGGCGTATTCCCTGATCAGGTCCAGGAAGTCCTCCTCGCCCTGGGAGAGGTAGGCCAGCTTGGGCAGGTTCAGGGTGACCACGCCGATGGAGCCCGTGAGGTCGCCCGCGCCGAACAGGCCGCCGGTCTTCTTGCGCAGCTCGCGGAGGTCCATCTTCAGGCGGCAGCACATGCTGCGCACGTCCTCGGGGCTGATGTCCGAGTTGATGAAATTCTGGAAATACGGGACGCCGTACTTGGCCGTGAGCTGCAGGAGCAGCTCGCCGATCTCCGACTCCCAGGGGAAGTCCTCGGTGATGTTGTACGTGGGAATGGGGAAGGAGAAGATGCGGTCGTGGTAGTCGCCCTGGAGCATGACTTCCAGGAACGCGCGGTTGATCATCTCCATTTCCACGGCGTACTCGCCGTAGGTGGAATCCTGGAGCGCGCCGCCGATGATCACGGCCTCTTTCGCGACGTGCTTGGGCGGGGCCAGGTCGAAGGTCAGGTTGGTGAACGGGCTCTGGCCGCCCCAGCGCGAGGTGGTGTTCAGGTTGAACACGAACTTCTGCATGGCCTGGCGGACCTGCTCGTAGGACAGGCCGTCGTGGCGCACGAAGGGCGCGAGGTAGGTGTCCACGTTGTTGAAGGCCTGGGCCCCGGCCCATTCGTTCTGCAACGTGCCAAGGAAGTTGACCATCTGGCCCAGGGCGGAGTCGAAATGCTGGGCGGGTCCGGCGCAGGAGCGGCCTTCGAGGTTGAAGCCCTCCAGCAGCAGGTCGCGCAGGCTCCAGCCCGCGCAGTAGCCGGCCAGGCCGAAGGAAAGATCGTGGATGTGGAAATACCCGTGTTCGTGGGCCAAGCGCACTTCCTCGGGGTATTTCTCCAGGGCGTAGCGGGCCTGGATGGTGCCCGAGAGGTGCAGCATGAGCCCCTGGAAGGAGTGGGTCATGTTGGCGTTTTCCGACACCCGCCAGTCGGCCTTGGACAGGTAGGTGTCGATGGTGTCCTTGACGTCGAGGTAGGCGGCGTGCTGCTGGCGCAGTTCGCGGCGCTTCTCGCGGTAGACGATGTACTTGCGGGCCACGGAATAGAGCCGCGACTCCATGAGCACCTGCTCAACCAGATCCTGGACGTGCTCCTGCTCGGGGACCTCGACGGCGGCGAGCTTTTCCTCGACCTTATGCGCCAGCCGCTTGGAGAGCAGCGGGTCCTTGATGCCGTTGGCTTTGAGCGCTTTGAGAATGGCCAGCGCGATGCGGTCCAGGGACCACGTCTCGAGGCAGCCGTCCCTCTTCAGGATCTGTCTTGGCATGTTGGCTCCTCCCGGGGGGCACGTACGTCTGTTCCGTTAAGCTGAACCCTGCGGGCAGGGAGGCCCGCACGGCATCCAAATCTTCGGCGGTCAAGAGCGGGACCTTGGTGGTCCTGAAATAGAAGGATTCGGGCCTCCTCTCGGCCAGGGCGAAGACGCCCTCCATGGCCTTGCGGGCCTCCTCGGCGCTGACGGCGTCGCCCGTGAGGGCGGGATACTTGTCCCAGGGGCCCTTGACGTCCACGGCGAAGACCTGGACCAGGCCCGCGTTGAGGATGCTCTCCAGGACGTCGGGGCGCATGCCGTTGGAATCCATCTTGATGGGCAGCCCCACGCGGCCGAGGTCGGCCAGCAGCCCGGCGATGTCGCCGACGATGCTCGGTTCCCCGCCGGTGACGGTGATCCCGTCCAGCCAGATCTTGCGCCGTTCGAGATAGGAAAGGACTCGCTCGCGCGGCACCACCGGATAGCGCGCGGGACGCCAGGCCATGCCGCCGTTGTGGCAGGTGGGGCAGTGCAGGTTGCAGCCGCCCACGAAAAGCACGCAGCTCGCCCGGCCGGGCCAGTCGCACAAGCTCATGCGCTCGATTCCGCGTACATTGTTCCAAGCTGATAGATACTGCGACATGATCCCTTGCCCAGGCTGGCGTGCAAAACGGCCCCTTCCGGAATCGGGACCGGAGCCGGGCCCCGTTCCGGAAAGCCGCGTCCGGACAGGGGAGGCTTCCCCCGCCGAATGCCGTTTAAAAAACTAATGATTTCAGTATGTTCAAAGATTTAAACAATTTCTAGATAATATAGTCAAAAACTTTGGCGAGGTAAAGGCCGGTCCGGAAAAAACAGCACAGGCAAAAATCCAGACATCCCGGAAGGTTCGTTTAAAATGTGCAAAACATTCCATTTTTCCACAATTTCATACACATCTTGAAAACAGGCCACCCCCCCGCAAGGACTGGACTCACGCTCGTCAATGTGAATGAAACTATTTTTCATTTTTTCGGAATATCTTGTTTTTCGCTGTAATATTTTTCATATTGCGCGAGAACCGGGAAAACCGCCCATAAAAGCCGATAATCATCGAATTCTCCTGATTCCTGCCCGGACATGTTGACAGGCGCGACGCCGCATCCGCGCCGTGGGCCGGCAAGGCCCGGGAACCGGGCGCCGCCCGGGCACCGGCGATGTGGACCGCGCCGCCTTTCCCGGCCCCGGGCGTGTGGACAACGGCGCGCGGACGGAAAATTTCACGAATTATCAATAAAAAAGCCCCGTGGAATCCCATGGGGCCAAAATTCTCTGTCTGCCGGGAGCCCGTCACTCCTGCAGGAATTCAGCCACGTTGGTCACGTAGTTGTCGATGGCGTCGCGCACTTCCACGGGCAGCTCGCCGTACATCAGGCCGATGTACATGCGCTGCTTGGTGATGTTGATGTTCTTCACGCTGCCCGTGAGCTTCACGTCCCGGTCCGTGCCGAGCATCCTGAAGACGGTCACCAGCTGCGCGTCCAAGGCCACCGGCGGCGCGGCGCCGTCCGCCACGTCCAGCACCAGCTGGCAGCCCCCGCAGGACAGGTTCAGCATCATGCCGGCGTATTCCGTGTAGGTGCCCTGCTCCTCCATGCCGATCTTCACGGGCATGTAGCAGTCCACGCGCTGGCAGCGGCGCAGGTTGAGGATCTCCACGGTCACGGGGTAGCGCAGGAAGAGCAGCCTGTAGGGGGTGGTCTGGTTCCAGAGGACCTGGGACTCGAAGCCGTAGACGTTGCCCTCGTGCACGTAGCGGACCGTGACCCGCTTGTCCACGTAGAGGTACTCGTTGACCCCGGGGATGCGCGGCACGCGCACCAGGATGAAGGCGTCGCGCACCATGCCCACGAAATCCGTCTTGAACCGGTCGCCCATGCCCGCTGGCTCGATGAGCATCTTGGTGCCGATGGACACGGTCATGGTGCTGCCCGACTTGCGGGCGACATTGATCTTTCCTGCCACGTTCACGCTCTCCGGACTCGGGCCGCGACGGCGGCCGCGTTTTCTTAACCTCAACTATACAGTTTTGGCACCCCCACGCAATAGTGGAATATTACCGGCCGCCCAAGGATTCCCCCAGGTCAGAGAGTCTGCAGCGAGGCGGCCTGCGCCCGCGTGACCCCGCCCTGGCGGCCCACCACCAGCTCCGTGAGGGACAGGTCCGTGCGGCCGCTGGCGGCCAGGGCGCGCCGCGCCGCGTCGGGCAGACCCGCGCAGCAGGGCACCTCCATGCGCACCACCGTGACCCTGGCCACGCCCGAGGCGCGGAACAGCTCCGCCAGCCTGGGGGCGTAGTCCCCGTCGAACTTGGGGCAGCCCAGCAGGACCACGTTGCCGCCCACCAGGGCGCGGTGGAAATCCGGATGGGCCACGGCCGCGCAGTCCGCGGCCAGCACCAGATGCGCGCCGGACAGGAACGGCGCGTCGGGCGGGCAGAGCCGGATCTGCACGGGCCAATGCCCGAGCAGGCTTTCGGGGGCGGCGTCCCGCTCCGTCCCGGTGGCCGCGTCCGGGGCGGCGAAGGTGGCTAGGCCCGCTCCGGGGCAGCCGCCGCAGGGCGAGGAGGTCCGGGCCACGTGCTCCATGGCGGCTTCCTCGTCAAAGGCCTCGGCCTCGCGCTGCACGACGCGCAGGGCCCCGCGCGGGCATTCGCCCAGGCAGGCGCCCAGGCCGTCGCAATAGCTGTCCTTTACCAGCCGGACCTTGCCGTCCACCACGGCCAGGGCCCCCTCGGCGCAGGAGGGCACGCACTGCCCGCACCCGTCGCAGAGTTCCTCGTTGATCTCGATTATCTCGCGCATGATCTTCATCGTGTTCCTCCTGGGTTCGCTTCGGGGGCCGCGCCGCGCGGCCACGCTTCCTTCATTAAGACATACGCGCGCGCCCTTCCTTGACCTGGGTCAAATCGCGCTTCGCCTCCATCCGGGACGCGATTTTTCGTCCCAAAAAAACTTCCAGAAACCTGGCAAACCAGCCGACGCCGCTGTGGGGCGGGCAAAAATCCCTTCCAGTCAATTTGCGTCCCCCTCTTTACGCAAACTGAGATTTATGATTATTGGCCCGACTATGAATGAGCTCCCGCACATGGACGTCGAGCCCGCGTTGTTCGAGTATCTTTCCGCCACGGAACGATACATCTGGATCACGCTGTCCAACGACCTGACCGCGGTGCTGGACATGGAAGGCTGCTTCGACGAGGCCAACCCGGCCTGGGAACGCACCACGGGTTATTCCCCGCAGCGCCTGGCGGGCAGCTATCTGCTGGAGTTCATCCACATGGAGGACAGGGAACGCACTCTGGCCCAGCTGCAATCCCTCGTCACCTCGGACATCGCCTCCAGCCAGATCAATTTCCGCTTCCGCTGCCGGGGCGGCGTATTCAGGGACCTGAACTGGAACGTGATCTTCTCCCCCGGCCACAACCGCTACTTCTGCGTGGCCAGGGACGTCACAGGCCCGCGCACGCGGGACGACATGGCCTATCAGGACGCCCTCACGGGCCTCTGCAACCGCCTGTTCCTGGACGACCACTTCCCCCGCATCCTCGAATCCGCCGACCAGGAGCGCCGGCCCGTGGCCGTACTCTTCCTGGATCTGGACGGATTCAAGGCGGTCAACGACACCCTGGGGCACCGGGCCGGGGACCTGCTGCTGCGGGAAGTCGCCCGGCGCATGCACGCGGTGGCCGCGCCGGAGGATTTCGCCCTGGCGCGCATCGGGGGCGACGAGTTCGTGGCCGTGGGCGCGGCGGACAGGAACCGGGCCATGGACATGGCCGAGGCCCTGGTACGCACCGTGAGCAGACCCTGCCGCCTGGGCGGCTGCGACGTGGCCGTGAGCGCCAGCGTGGGCATCAGCCTGTACCCGGACCACGGCAGCACCCCCGGCGACCTCATGGACCGGGCCGACACGGCCATGTACACGGTCAAGCAATCCGGCAAGGCCTCCTGGGCCTTTGCCGGGCCCGCCGACTGACCCGCCTTCCCGCCCCATGCGCGAGGGGCCCCCGCCGAAACGGGAGCCCCTGCGGTCGTTACTGCCTGGACGCCGGCTACTTGCCGAATATCTCCTTGGGCTTGGTGGTGTCGCCCGTGGCCCCGGGGAAGCCGGGGTAGATGTAGGCGGCCCCGCCGCTGGACAGCAGGTGCTCGGCCTCTTCCATGTACCTGTTGAAACGGTGCTTGCACTCGTAGAACCCGTGCCACCAGGCGTAGTCCGGGGCCATCATCATGGCGCCCATGCGCGCCCTGCGGCCCTCGTGGTGCCAGAGCTCGTAGAATTCCACCTCCAGGCCCTCGTCGAAGAACTTGTCCTTGTTGAGCACGCCCTTGGCGTACATCTCGTCCAGCTTGGCCTTGGCGGGCTTGAAGTAGTTCTCGTTGTACTCCAGGACGGCCTTGTCGAAGTCCACGTAGAAGTCATCCACCCACTTCCTGCCGTGGCACTGCGTGCAGACCTCGGCCATCTTCTCGCGCTCCTTCTTCCAGTCCGTCTTGGCGGGCAGGGGCTTGAACTCCGAGGGCCGCACCGTGAGCGGGGCCTGGGTCTCCCAGGACAGACGCTCGGTGACGTCGTGGCTGGTCTTCACCGTGCCCGCGCCGGACATGTGGCACGAGGCGCAGGTGGGCGCGCGGAAGTCCACGCCCGGGGTCCAGGTGCCCGGGGCGGCCTTCCAGTTGAACTCGTAGCCCGAGGCGTTGTAGATGGCCCCGTGCTTGGACTCGGTGTAGATCTCGATCTGCGGATGGTCCGGACCCAGGTGGCACTGGCCGCAGGCCTCGGGCTTGCGCGCCTCCTCCACGGAGAAACGGTGCCGGGTGTGGCAGCTGGTGCAACTGCCCAGGCTGCCGTCCAGGTTCACCCGGCCCACGCCCACGTTGGGCCAGGTGGCCGGGTCGAGCTTGCCGTCCTTCACGCCCAGCACCGTGCCGTGGCAGTAGAGGCAGCCGGTCTTGCGCTCGTTGTCCGAGTTCATGCCCTTGTTCAGCCAGGGGTCGATCTTCCAGATGATCTCCATGGTGTTGGCGTGCTTGGAGCGTCCGTACTGCTTGACCTCGTCGGGATGGCAACGCGAACAGTCCTTGGGCGTGACCACCCCGGCCACGGGGATCTTGAACTCGGCCCGGCCCCAGGGGGAGTCGCCGCGCTCATACTGCTTGTAGTGCTCCTGACTGACGTCCTTGTCCTTGGGATCGGCCTGGTGGCAGTCCAGGCAGGTGATGCCCGCCGAGGCGTGGCGCGACCGCGCCCAGTCCGAGAACAGCCCCGGGTGCTCGGCCTTGTGGCATTCGATGCAGGCCACGGCCTGCTGGGGCATGCCGCGCTCCAAGCGGAACTCCCTGACCTGCGGGTAGTTCTGGGCCAGGGCCGCCGATGCGGCCGCCAGCAGCAGCCCTGCGCCCAGGGCCAATGTCCGGATCATGGTTTTCCTCCTCATGCCCCCTCCTGTCTGGTTGCGGTCCCCCGCCCGGCCCTAGATGTCGGCCAGGGTCGGATTGAGCCTGTACTGCTTGAAATCATAGAACCCGCGCTCGTTGTGCACGAGGTCGCGGTGGCAATCCACGCAGCGCTTCTCGTATCCCGGCAGGGGATAGAGCACCGAGCGGTGGGCCAGCATGGCCCCGCGCTTGTCCGGGATGTTCAGGATGTTGCGGTGGCACTTGCTGCACTGGGCGTTGGTGAAGGACGCGTAGGCCTTCTCGCGCTGCACGGCGTTGTCGTAGCTCTCCCCGCCGCCGGCGAAATGGGCCACCACGTCCTTTATGCCGTGGAAGGTCTTGGCGTAGAAAAAGGCCCACGTGTCCTGGGGTGCGGGCAGGTGGCAGTCCATGCAGTCGGCCACCGCGCCCTGGCCGTTGTTCACGTGGCTGGACGACTTCCAGGAAAAGTAGGCGAACTCGATTTCGTGGCAGGAGGCGCAGAACCCGGGCGTGGAGGTCCTGACCATGGTGTAATAGGTCATGCTGAACAACGGAAAGGCCAGGATCAGGCCCACGACGATCCAGATGACGGGTTTGACGGCCTTGTTCATGTCCCCCCCAAAAGAAAGCTGGAATTGCCGAACGCCCCGGAACGGGACCGGGGCTTTGAACGTTATAGCATAGCCGACACGATATTGCACTCCAAAAGAATGCTTTGCGACCGGGACAGGCCGCAAAAAAGGCCGGAGCATGCGCTCCGGCCCGTTTGCGTCCCATGCCCGGCCTGCTAGCCGAGGATGGCCCGAAGGTCCTCGTCCGGCGTGGAAATGGGCCGGATGTCGAAGTTCTTGACCAGGAAATCGAGGATGTTCGGTGTGATGAAGGCGGGCAGCGAGGGCCCCAGGCGGATGCCCTTGATGCCCAGGTGCAGAAGGGTCAGGAGGATGGCCACGGCCTTCTGCTCGTACCAGGACAGAACCAGGGACAGGGGCAGGTCGTTGACCCCGCAGCCGAAGGCTCCGGCCAGGGCCAGGGCGATCTGGATGGCGGAATAGGCGTCGTTGCATTGGCCCACGTCCAGGAGCCGGGGGATGCCGCCGATGTCTCCCAACTGCTTGTCGAAAAAGCGAAACTTGCCACAGGCCAGCGTCAGCACCACGCAGTCCCCGGGCACCTTTTCCACGAACTCGGTGTAGTAGTTGCGGCCGGGCTTGGCCCCGTCGCAGCCCGCCACCAGGAAGAAATGGCGGATGGCCCCGGCCTTCACGGCCTCGATGACCTTGTCGGCCACCCCCAGCACGGCGTTTCGCGCGAAACCGGTGAGCACCGCGCCCTTGTCCTCGTCCCTGGCGAAGCCGGGCATGGACAGGGCCTTGTCGATGACCGGGCCGAACTCGCCGTTCGGCACATGGGCCACGCCGGGCCAGCCCACCAGGCCGGTGGTGAAGATGTTGTCGCCGTAGGTGGTGGGGCGCTGGATGCAGTTGGTGGTCATGAGGATGGCGCCCGGGAATTCCGCGAATTCCTTTTGCTGATTCTGCCAGGCCGTACCGTAGTGGCCGTGGAAATGGGCGTGCTTCTTGAGCTCGGGGTAGCCGTGGCAAGGCAGCATCTCGCCGTGGGTGTACACGTTGATGCCCGTGCCCTCGGTCTGCTCCAGAACGGCCTTCAGGTCCTTCAGGTCGTGGCCCGAGACCAGGATGGCCTTCCCCGCCCTGGGCCCCAGGGGCACGGATGTGGGCACGGGATGGCCGTAGGCCCCGGTGTTGGCCGCGTCCAGCAGTTCCATGACGCGCAGGTTGATCTCGCCCACCTTCATGGCCTGGGCCACCCAGGCGTTCAGGTCCATGTCGTCGTAGATGGCGGCAAGGCCCTCGTGGATGGCTGCGTACACGGCCGTGTCCTCGCGGCCCAGAAGGGCCGCGTGGTCCGCGTAGGCCGCCACGCCGCGCAGGCCGAAGAGCACCAGATGCTGCAGGGAGCGGATGTCCGGATCGTCGCTGTGGTCGCAGTCCAGGCCGTAGTCCGCGGCCTGGTCGGCCAGGGGCCGCAGGTCGGCGGCCGGGGTCCAGTTGGCCGGAGGCTGGGCGTGGTTCGCGGCCCCGCCCGCCGCCGCGACCTTTTCCTTCAGGGCCTCGCGGATCTCCAGGGCCCGGGCGACGAGGGCCTCGAAACGCGAGGGGTCGAAATTCACGTTGGTCAGGGTGGAGAACAGCCCCTGGGCCACGAAGCGGTCGGCCTCGGGGTCCGCCACTGCGACCTTGCGGCCCTCTACGGCCACCACGGCCACCCCGCGCAGCACGTAGACGAGCAGGTCCTGCAGGTCCGAGGTTTCGGGGGTCTTGCCGCATACGCCGAGCTTGTCGCAACCCTGGCCCTTGGCGGTCTGCTCGCATTGATAACAAAACATGTCTGATCCTCCTGTCTGGTTGGTTGTCCGCGTCCGGCGGACGCGGCCGGACCGCGCCCTGCACGCACATCTACCCCGGCCCGGGGCGCGGGGCTTTGACGTGGGTCAAAAGGCGGAAACCATCCCGCCCCCGGACCCGTCCGGGCGCGGCCCCTTGCTCCACTGAGCGCGGGAATGCTACACCTCGCGCATGAGCCTCGATCTCCCCGCCTTTCTCAAGGACATGACCCTGTTCGCCGGACTGGAAGAAACCCAACTCCGACGCGTGGCCGACATCGGCGTACTGACCCGCCACGCCAAGGGCGCGTCCCTCTTCCTGGAGGGCGGCGAGGCCCGGGGCTTCCACGTGGCCGTGAGCGGGCAGGTCAAGATCTTCAAGCTCTCCCCCGACGGCCGCGAGCAGATCCTGCACATCTACGGCCCGGGCGAACCCTTCGGCGAGGTGCCCATGTTCGAGGGCGGCCGCCTGCCCGCCAACGCGGAGGCCACCATGGACAGCGTCATCCTGTTCCTGCCCCGCGCGGGCCTGCTGAAGCTCATGGAGCGGGACGCAACCCTGGCCATGAACATGCTCGCGGCCCTGTCCAGGAAGCTCAGGCGCTTCACCGTGAAGCTGGAAAGCCTGACCCTCAAGGAGGCCCCGCAGCGGGTGGCCGCCTACCTGCTGGACGTCAGCGAGCGCGAGGGCGGCGCGGACAGCGTGACCCTGGACCTGACCAAGGGCCACCTGGCCGGGCTGCTGGGCACGGCCCAGGAAACCCTGTCCCGTGTGCTCCGGCGGCTGACGGACTCCGGGCTCATCGAGGTCGCGGGCAGCCGCATCACCCTCAAGGACCCCGAGGGCCTGCGGGCCCTGGCCCATGGGGACTCCCGGGGCTAGCGGCCCCGACCACTGCAACCAGGAGACTTTCATGGCCGCCGTGTTCCCCGTTCCCATCCGCAAGGGCGTGCCCTTCGGCTTTCTGCTGTTCATCGCCGCGGTGGCGGCGGCCACGGTCTGGAGCCTGCGCTCGGGGTTCCTGTGGACGGGCATCTGCCTGGTGGCCGTGACCGCGCCCCTGGGCGCGCTGTTCTGGTGGATGCTCTACGTCAACCCGTCGCGCACCCGGATCATGGTCCGGGACGGGGCGCTCTTGGTGGACGCGCCGCCGTTCCTCAAGGCCAACCAGCCGCTGGCGGCCGTGTCCCGCGCCTTTGTGGCCGACATGAGCGGCGAGCCGGAGTTCCGCGACATGGAAAAGGACCGCTGCATGGCCTTTTTCGGATACCGCAGCGGCGTGTTCAAGACCGCCTCGGGCAGGGAGGCCGTGGTGGTCTCGCGCGGCGACAGGGTGCTCTGCCTGGACGCCGGGGAGCGCTGGTTCCTGCTCGGGCCCGCCGACCTGGACGGCCTGGCCCGGGAGATATCCCCGTTCGTGGCCGTCAAGGACTGAGCCGAATAACGAATAAGGGACGCGGGCGGCCCGCGCCCCTTTCGGATCGCCCCATTTGACGCCGGGCGGTCAGTCCTCCTCGCGCGCCAGGCGCTCCATGGTCGCGGCCAGTTCCAACAGCCGCTCGATGTGCTCCCGCGCCTGGTTCATGCCGTCGGCGGTCTCCTCGGCCACGAGGTTGACCTCCTCCACGGAGCGGTTGATCTGTTCGCTGGTGGCGGACTGCTCCTCCACGGCCGTGGCGATGGCCCGCACCTGGTCCGCCGAGGTCTCCACCAGGCCACGGATGGCGTCCAACGCCTCCCCGGACTCGTTGACCAGGCCCGTGGCCCGGTCCACGGCCTCGGCCGAGGCGTCCACGGACTGCGCGTTGGTCTTGGTCCCGTCCTGGATGGCGTGGATGGCCGCCTCCACCTCCTTGGTGGCCTGCATGGTCTTCTCGGCCAGCTTGCGCACCTCGTCGGCCACCACGGCGAAGCCCCGCCCCGCGTCGCCCGCGCGCGCGGCCTCGATGGCCGCGTTGAGCGCCAAGAGGTTGGTCTGGTCCGCGATGTCCGTGATCACCGTGAGCACCTGGCCGATGCCCTGGGCCCTGGCGCCCAGGGCGTCCATGTTCTCCTTCAGGGCCTGGGTCCTGTCGCGCACCTGGCCGATAGCGGACACGGCGTTGCCCACCACCTCGGAGCCGTTCTGGGCCCTGGTGCGCATGTCGTCGGCCTGCTCCGCAGCCATGCTGGCGTTGGAGGCCACCTCCAGCACCGTGGCGTTCATCTCCTCCATGGCCGTGGCCGTCTCTCCGGCCCGGGCGCGCTGCCTGTCCGCGCCCTGCACGACCTCCTCCAGCCTGCCCAGTATCTCCTGGGCCGTCTCGCCTATGGATGCGGACGCCTGGCGGATCTCCCCGTTGACCTTGGCGATGTGGTCGAACTGGGCCTGCAGGTCGCGCTCCTTGGTCACCAGATCCGTGACGTTGCGCGCCACCTCCATGTAGCCGAAGACCTTGCCGTCCGGGCCATGAAGCTCCTTGGCGATGGGCTGGATGAAGACCTTCCTGCCGTGGATGTCGGCTTCGATGATCTCGCCCAGGACCATGTCGTGCGTACCCCGGCACTGCTGGATGGGGCAGTCCTCGGTGTCGCAGACCGGGGTCTGGAAGACCTTGGAGCATCTCGAGCCCAGCAGGTCGGTCATGGCCTTGCCGGCCACGCCCTTGGTGGCCTCGTTGCCCGCCAGGAAGTTCATGTTCTCGTCCACGGCGAAGATGGGGTCTGGCACGGCGTCCATCATGTACTTGTACATGGCCGAGTCCCTCATGATCACGCCCAGCTTGTCCATCAAGGTGTTGAACCACAGGGCCAGCTCGCCCATCTCGTCGCGCCTGGACTGATCAAGCCGGTCCTGGAGATCGGCCCTGTCCTCGGCGATGTCCCTGATCTTGTCCACCACCTTCTGCACCGGGTTGCAGACGTTCTGCCTGATCAGGAACCAGGTGATGAACGACAGCGCCACGAGGATCGCGGCCAGCATCCCGGCCATGGAGAAGCCCAGGGTGTCCACGCGCGAGGCCACGTCCGAGGTGTCCTGGTGGAAGACCATGACCCCGATCTGCGCGCCCTTGTAGTCGCTCACCGGAAACGCCGCCAGGGCGTAGCCGCCCCGGTAGCGCAGGCTGAGGTCCTTGCGCCCCTGGTCCAGGAGCGCGATGTCCACGCCCTTGTCGGCCTGGTCTTCGCCGCCGCCGTGGACCCGCACGAAATCATCGCCCACCAGGGGGTACTTGCCCTTGTCCTGGAGGTTCGTGGTCACGGGCAGCTTGTCCGCGTTCATGTACAGGAGCAGGGAATCGCCCGCATGCGTGGAGGCGGCGTCCAGGATGGGCGCGAAGTCCAGGAGCACCTCCACGGAGCCCAGGGCCGCGCCGCCGGGGCCCTTGACCGGGGCCAGGCCGCGGATCACGAATCCGCCGCGCCCCAGTTCGATGCCCTGCACCGGGCGGCCGCTCTTGTTCACGTCCAGCACGGTCTGGCGGAAGGAAGACAGGTCGTCGGACACGTCCATCCATTTGCCGTCCCGCTTGGCCTGCTTGCCGCGCCAAGCCCTCAGGAGGCTTCGGGCATTGGGCAGGTGGACGTGCAGGCGAAACTTCTTGCCGTCCGCGATCTCCTCGTACCCCTTGAGCACGGGGGCCAGCCGTTCGCGCAGCATCACCCGGGCCTCCTGCCCGGCGGGATCGGCCTCGTCGTCCACCTTCCCGGTGTTGGCAAGGGTCAGCGCCTCCACCACGGCAGGCATGCGCGAGAACAGGGAGGCCATCTCCCGCGCCCGCTGCGAGGTGGATTCGATGGACGCCAGCACCTCGGCCCGCTTGGCCATGGCCCTGGAGCGCTCGAACCCCCGCTCAAGGGCGGTGAGATTCCTGTTCATCAGGTAGTACATGCCTCCACCCAGGACGACGACGGCCAGCAACAAGGGCAAAAGCACTTTGAACCGGATACTCATACGGTTACTCCTCAAAAAATTCGGCGTACTAGGATTGAAACAGGGCTCTGAACAAATCCCAGTATAGCATAGGAATAAATTTTCACAAACCCTTCAGGCCAATTGGCCTTCATCTCCCCGCACGCCGCCCTTGACAATCATTATCAGCGAGCCTAGACATTGCGTATGAAGTTCCGCAAGCAGTGCCGCCAACGCATTCGCGGCCTCAGACTCCTGCGGGATTACCCCGCGGGCAGCCGGGTGCGCATCGAAGGCATCCGGGGCTGCCCCAAGGACCGCTGCCGCCTGCTGGCCCTGGGCCTGACCCCGGGGGCCCTGGCCGAGGTCTGCGCCAACGGAGGCGGATCCTGCTGCCTGCGGGTGCGCGGCGCGGACGTGGTCCTGGACGAGGCCCTGGCCGACACCGTGTCCGTGCAGCCCCTGTCCGAGGACGAGGCCCGCACGGCCTGACCCGGCAACCGCCGCCTTTCCCTTCCCCCATTTTCCACCGCCCCGAAAGCCCTCGGGGCCGCCCCCGCCACTTCCGCCCCATTGCTTTTCCCGTGAAAATTGCGATTTCTTGTTGACGCCCCGATTGAAAACGATTATCAACCTCGCCTGACGCGGCATTCCATTTTCAGCCGCCACAGCCAGAACAAGCAGGAGTTGCACCATGGCGCAGACCTTGAATCTCAGAAGACTCGCAGTGCACCAGAAGGCCGTCATCGTCAGGGTGACCGCCAACGGAGAACTGGGCAGGCGCATCCGGGACATGGGCCTGGTCCCGGGAACGGAAATCGAAGTCACGGGCCGCGCCCCCCTCAAGGACCCCGTGGCCCTGCGCATGAAGGGCTTCACCCTGTCCCTGCGCAACAACGAAGCCGACCACATCGTCGTCGAACCCGTGGAGTAGCGCATGGACAAACACATCCTCGTCGCCCTGGCCGGGAACCCCAACTCCGGCAAGACCACCTTCTTCAACGCCGCCACCGGCGCACGCCAGCATGTGGGCAACTACCCGGGCATCACCGTGGACAAGAAAGAAGGCTACGCCCGAGTGGACGGGGAAGAACTGCACATCGTGGATCTTCCGGGAACCTATTCCCTGACCGCCTACACCCAGGAAGAGCTCGTGGCCCGCAACCACCTGATCGACGAACGGCCCGACGTGGTGGTGGACGTGCTCAACTCCCCGGCCCTGGAGCGCAACCTGTACTTGGCCGTGCAGATCATGGAGATGGGCCTGCCCGTGGTCCTGGGCCTGAACCTCATGGACGAGGTGCGCGCCCAGGGCACGAACATCGACACCGCTGAGCTCTCCCGGCGCCTGGGCCTGCCCGTGGTGGAGACCGTGGCCCGCCACGGCCAGGGCGTGCAGGAGCTGCTGTCCCTGGCCGCCGCCGTGGCCAAGAAACGCCAGGGCAAATGGGAGGAGCTGAAAATCTCCTACGGCCCGGACCTGGACCCGGTCATCGCGGAGATGGTGGAACGCATCGAAAAGGACCAGTTCCTCACGGACCGCTACCCGGCCCGCTGGCTGGCCCTGAAATACCTGGAGGGCGACGAGGAGATCCGCGTCATCGGCCGCAAGGCCGCGCCCCTGGCCCTGGAGCTGGAGGCCATGGTGGAGACCGTGTCCGAGCATTGCCAGAAGACCCTCAAGAGCTACCCCGAGGCCATCATCGCGGACTACCGCTATGGATACATCGCCTCCCTGCTCAAGGGCGTGATCACCCGCGACGCGAACAAGCAGCGCGTGGTCTTCTCCGACAGCCTGGACAGGATCCTGACCCACAGATTCGCCGGGCCCCTGGGCATGCTGGGCGTGCTCTTCGCCATCTACTGGTTCACCTTCACCGTGGGCGAATACCCCCTGGGCTGGGTGGAGGACCTTTTCGGCCTCATGGGCGATGCGGCCAGCACCGCGCTGCCCGACGGCCTGCTCAAGTCCCTGGTGGTCTCGGGAATCATCGACGGCGTGGGCGGGGTCTTGTCCTTCGTGCCGCTGATCCTGATCATGTTCCTGTTCATCGCCTTTTTGGAGGACTCGGGCTACATGGCGCGCATCGCCTACATGCTGGACCGCGTGTTCCGCATCTTCGGCCTGCACGGCTGCTCGGTGATGCCCTTCATCATCTCCGGCGGCATCGCGGGCGGCTGCGCCGTGCCCGGGGTCATGGCCGCGCGCACCCTGCGCAGCCCGCGCGAGAAGCTGGCCACCCTGCTCACCGCGCCGTTCATGACCTGCGGGGCCAAGGTTCCGGTGTTCATCCTGCTCTGCGGGGTGTTCTTCCCGAAATACGAGGCCCTGGCCATGTTCAGCATCACCATGACCGGCTGGATCATGGCGCTGCTGGTGGCCAAGCTGCTGCGCTCAACCCTCATCCAGGGCCCGAGCACGCCCTTCGTCATGGAGCTGCCGCCCTACCGCCTGCCCACGGCGCGCGGACTGATGATCCATACCTGGGAGCGCACCTGGCAGTACATCAAGAAGGCCGGAACCGTGATCCTGGCCATCTCCATCCTGCTCTGGGCGCTGATGACCTTCCCGCAGCTGCCCGGGGACAAGACCGCGGCATACGAGGCGGACCGCGAGGCCGTGCGCACCGAGATGGCCGCGCTGCCCGAGGGCTCGGCCGAGGCCGAAAAGCTCGCCGACCGCCTGGAGCTCATCGACAACATCGAGGGCCAGGCCACGCTGAGGAACTCCGTGGCCGGGCGCGTGGGCGCGGCCCTGGAGGGCGTCTCCACCCTGGCCGGATTCGACTGGCGCACCAACATCGCCCTGGTGGGCGGCCTGGCGGCCAAGGAGGTCATCGTCTCCACCCTGGGCACGGCCTATTCCCTGGGCGAGACCGACCCCGAGGACGCCCAGTCCCTGGGCGATCGGCTGGCCGCCGATCCCCTGTGGTCACCGCTGACCGCCGCCTCTCTGATGCTCTTCATCCTGCTCTACGCCCCCTGCTTCGTCACCGTGGTGGCCATCAAGGCCGAGGCCGGAGGCTGGAAATGGGCGCTGTTCAGCGTGGTCTTCAACACGGGCTTCGCCTTCGCCCTCTCCACCCTGGTCTACCAGGGAGGCAAGGCCATGGGCCTGGGCTGACCGGCCAACGGCAATCAAAAAGCGGACGGCGCACGCCGTCCGCTTTTTTTTCGCTCCGCCGCCGCCGCGCGTCTCAGGACTCGTCCTTGTCCCACGCGGTGGTCAAGGCATCCAGCAGCCCCGCATTGGTGGTGGAGGCCGTGTTCATGACGCCGCCCCCGCCGGTTCCGGGTTCCGCTCCGGACGCGTTCCCGCCGCCTTCATTCTCCTCGGCCTGAATCAGGGCCTGGGCCAGCGCGCCCGGGACTTCGCCCTGCTGCTGGGCGGGGGTGTGCGCCGCGTTGCCCAGGGCCTGGGAATGAGCCTGGAACGGATTCTCCATATCCGAGGCCGGGGCATCGCCCGGGACCGCGATATCGGCCGCGCCAGCGGCGGACGGCGGCTGGAAATTCGGCGGTACGGAAAGAGCCATGGCGCACTCCTGTGTTTGCGGTTGGGTGGATACGCCCAGGCCCCGGATACGCCCCGGGGCGGGGAACAGGGCCATGATTATACCCTCATGCATAAACACAGGCCTGTCAATCCTCCCAGCAACAAGAAGGGCCCGCCCGGAACAGACGGACCCTCCTTCGCTTCAGGGACGCGCAAGGTCACAAGTAGCCTTTCAGCGAGGCCATGACCACATCCATGGTACGCAACACCTGGGAGGTCACGGCGTCGGAATCGTGGTCGAAACGCACGAACAGGTCGGACTCGCACTTGACCAGCTCCGCATACCAGACGCTCTCCCTGCTGTATGTCCGGCCCCCGGAACTGAACAGGGAAGTCCAGTGCCCCAGCTGGACCAGGTTCGGCCCCCGCTCATGGCCGTCCACCTGGGCCGTGGCGCCCCAGGTGCCATTGCGGATGACGGCCGTGACCTCGGGGTTGAGGATGATGCGCAGGCTCAGGCTGTCCGGATCGTACTTGTAGACCAGCTGGTACCTGCCCTGGGCCACGGTGAGTGACCGCTGCTTGTCGGACAGGCCGATGACATCCAGAAGCACTTCAAAAGACTGCATGGGGGAACTGGACATGCGTGTTTCCTCCTAGCTGTCGTCGTCCGGCGGCCCGCCGTACACGTTCCGCAGGGCGGCGTCGGCCTGTTCCATGGGATCCCGGCCGTCTTCCTCCTCCCCGGCAAACCCGCCGCCCCCCAGGGCGGAGAGGCTTTGCACCACCTTCAGGCCCTCGTCGAGGCTTTGTTGCATGGCCTCCTCCACGGCGCGGTCCGGCTCCGGGTCTTCCCCGCCGGACACGCATTCCAGGGCCGCGAGCATGGCCTCGTGGACCTGCCGCTGGGCCGCGAGGCAGGCCTCCTCGTACTCCTCCCGGTCCCGGCCCGGCCCGTAGTCCGGGCCGGACTCGTCCGGGAACTCCTCCCGGGGCCCGGAATCCTGACGGACGATCCGGGCGCCGCGGCCTGCGCGCCCCTCCCCGCCCCGGTCCAGGGACTTGAACTCCCGGCGCATGTCGCGCAGCCACCCGGCCCATTGGCCGCTCATCCCGGCCAGGGTCTCTTCCAGATCCCGGCGCATCCCGCGCACCTGGTCCAGGACCTCGGCGCGCAGGGCGTCCAGATTCGGGATGTCCATCAACGCCTCGTCCCGGATCTCCTCCACGGGCTCCTTGTCCTCGCGGGCCTTGCCCGACTTCCTGGGCATCGCGTCCTCCTCCGCGCCTGGCGCGGCTATTCCAGATAATCCCTGAAATCTTTCATCATCACGGTGGTCATCTTGACCAACCAAGTGGTCACCACGTCCGAATCGTGGCCAAAGACCATGTCCACGCCGTCGCTGGTCACGGCCTGGACGACGAGGCTCCACTGGCAGGCCACGCCGTAGCGGTAGGATCCCGCCCTGGCCACGGCCCGGGCGCACGAGAGGGTGATCCCCCCGCCCGGGTCGTCGTCCCAGCTTCCTTTTGTCAGCAGCCCCTGAAACTTGTGCCCCACGTGGATGCACAGGCCCACCGGGTTGTTCGATGTGGCGGAGTCCGCCACGGCCTCGTAGATGATGTTGTTCTTGGCGCCCCCCCGGACCACGGTCCCCGTCTGGGTCGGGTCCAGGCCGATGGCCTTGAGGATGTCGGTGAACTGCTTCATGCCCATGCTCCTTGGCCCCGGCTCACGCGATTTCGCGGCCGCGGGGGTCCACTATCTCCCCCTCCCGCGGCGAGAGGACCTCCACGTCCAGCACGTCGATCACGTCCACGTCCCGCACCGCGTCCAACTCCACTTCCATGTCCCCGACGACCTCGTCGTCCGCTTCCAGCACCCGGACCACGGAGCCGTCGCGCCCCACCACGACCTCCACGTCCTCGCCCGGCTCGCCCCGGGGGCCGCGCTCCCCCTGGACGCCCTGCACGCCCTGGGGGCCCACAAGCCCCTGGGCGCCCACGGACCCCGAAGGCCCCTGGGGTCCCTGGGGCCCCGGGTCGCCCTTCTCGCCCTTGGCCCCGGGCGCGGCGGTCACGCCCTGCATGGCCAGGATCCTGGCGCAGCTCTGGGCCAGGGAGGCCTGGCCCACGATCTTGGCGTTGTGCTGGGTGGTCACGGCGTTGTGCATGGACATGCTCATGGTCTCGGCCATGATGGTTTCCAGCACCGCCGAGGAATGCGACGCCGCGCTGCCCACTGTGCTCAGCAGGGCTTCGAGCACGGCGTCGGTGATCTGCACGTTCACTCCGTTGTCTATGGCCATGGGTCCTTATCCTTGAACCGGCGAACGCCGGGTTGCGGTGCCGGATTCCTCCCCTAGCCGCCCAGGATGGACATGGTGGCCATGCCCGTGGAGGCGGTATCCAGGGAATACAACAGCGCCACTCCCTGGGTGGTGGCGGCCTGTGCCGTGATGTTGGTCTGCTGCTGGCTGGTGGTGGCGTTGTGCGCCGCGTTGGCCAGGGCCTGGGCCGTGGCCTGGTACAGGTTGGCCATGGCGGTGGCCGGGGCCATTCCCAGCACCTCCACGTTGGCCTGGGTTACGGCGTCCGTGATCTGCGTGTTGACGGCTGTGATGTGGGCCATGACTCTTCTCCTTGGTTGATTGTCTGGGTTGCCCCGCCCCCGGGGGGCCGCTCACGGCCCGGGCGGAAGGTTGGTCAATGCAACTGCGCGACGGTCACCAAGCCGTCGGCCGCGCACTCCAGGCGCAGGCCCGCGGTCTTGGTTCCATAGGCCAGGCTCACGGCCGCCCCGTCCTGGGACAGCGCCTGGCCCTGAAAATTGTTCCGGCGGATCAGGCACTGCGCATCCCGCAGCTCCTCGCGCGCCGCCTCGATCCACTGCTCCGGCCCCGCGTCACCCGCCACCCGACCCTGAAGCACGCGCAAGGCCCGGGCCGGCGTGGCGAACCCCAGGCGCTCCTGCAGCGCCAGGGCCTCCACGGCCAGGGGCAGTTCGTCCGCCGCCAGGTCCGGATCCACGGCCATGGTCTCCAGAAACCGGTAGGCCAGGGGCGTCCGGGACTCCCAGCGCGCGGCCGCGTCGCCGTATTCCGCCTCCTGGCAGAAGAAGCGCAGGGCGTCGCAGAACTCCGCGCAACTCCGGGCCCTGTCCACGGCGAACCCGGCCGCCAGGACAAGGTCCTCCTCTCCGGCGCAGGGCAGCTTGCCCGCGCGCACGTCCGCGGCCAGGTCGGCCAGGACCAGCAGGTCCCCGAGGCCCATGGCCGCGAACAGGGCCGAATCGCGCACCCCCAGCTCCTCCACGAGCCCGCTGCCGCAGGCCAGGTCCTTGAAGGTGCGCAGGCCCTCGGCCCGCAGGGCCTTGCGGGCTGCGGCCAGGTCCCTGGGCAGCCCGCCCGCCACGGCGGCGGCCGCCTGGGCGGCTGTCTTGTCGGGAAGCAGCATCAGCCGCGCCGGATGCGCGGCCATGTCCAAGGAATCCAGGACCGCCAGCGGCACGCCGTTCAGCCCGACCTGGATCATGCACAGGAGGTCGGCCTCGTCCCGCGCGGCCATGATCAGGCGCGGCTCGGCCAGGGCCCAGAGCAGCCAGTCCACGCCACCCAGGAGTTCCGTCAGGCTGCGGAACCCGGGCGACATTTCCCTGATGTCGGTCACCTGTTGCCCCGTGACGATGATCACCGCATTCCCCCTTGGCCGTCGCCGGTTCGGGTCATTCCGACGGGTATCCCTTGAGCACGTCCGCCGCGTTGGACCCGATGTCCCTGAACACGTTGGCCGCCTGGGCCGTCATCTTCTGCGCCTGCTCCAGGGCCGTGACGTACTTGGGCTCGCCCGTGGCCAGGAGCTGGGCCATGGCCACACCCTGGGCCGTGGAGCTGATGGTCTCGATATTGCGCAGGTAGTCGGCGGCGTCCTGCACGGCAATGGCCGTGGACTGGGCCACGGACTGGAACGCCTTGCCCGCGCCCTGGCCCCGGATCACGGCGGGCGCGCAGGTCGCCGCGGCGATGGTGGATAATGATGCGCCGATGGATTCGCTCATGTCTGGACGCCCCTTGCTGTACGCTTTGGCGCACGGGGAGATGCGTTATCAGGACGAGGGCGCCGCGCCCTTGGCGATGATCAGGACGCAGGCCTGGCCCGTGGCGGCGGAGGCCACGGACTGCATGTTGCGCTCGACCGTCTCGGCGTTGTGCATGACCATGCCGATGCTGTCCGCCATGGCCTGGTAGACCATGGTCATGGACAGGGCCGGTCCCAGGCCCACCGTTGCGATGGACGCCAGGGCCACGCTCTGGCCTATGGCCGTGTTCACTGCGCCGGAGATAACGCACCTCCCTTACACGCGTTTGGTTGTCCCGGGCTAGGCCAGGATGGACTTGGTCGCCCTGCCCGTGGAAGCGGTGTCCACGGACAACAGCATGGCCACGCCCTCAGTGGTGGCCGCCTGCACGGTGACGTTGGCCTGCTGCTGGCTGGTGGTGGCGTTGTGCGCCGCGTTGCCCAGGGCCTGGGAGGTGACGATGAACAGGTTGCCCATGGCCATGGCCGGGGCGTCGCCCAGGACCTTGACGTTGGCCTGGGAAATGGAATCCGTGATCTGGCTGTTCACATGGGTCGGGTATGCCATGTCCTTGCTCCGTATGCGCCCGGCTCAGCCGGGGTTTCAGATTGTTCGAAGGGCCGCCGCAAGGCGACGCGTAGTGAATTGTTTTCGCAGGCCGTTCAAAAATAGTGAGATGCAAGGCGCGAGGGAAATTGCTTGCTGGCCAGGATGGCCAGCACCCCTGCGGGCGATGCGCTTCGCCGCATCGACCAATTTTGCACTCCAGCAAAATTGTCAGGGCCGACGCGTACTCCCGCGCTTACGCTACGCGAGGGTTTGTATTTTCCACAGCAACGCCGCAGATCGCTGTTTTTGGGCGGTCTGCTATCCAGCGCCGAGGATCTTCTCCGTGGCCACGCCAGTGGCGGCCGTATCCAGCGAATAGAGCACCGCCACGCCCATGGTGGTGGCCGCCTGGGCCGTGACGTTGGTCTGCTGCTGGCTGGTGGTGGCGTTGTGCGCCGAGTTGCCCAGCGCCTGGGCATGGGCCTGGAACACGTTGCCCATGGCCACGGCCGGGGCGTCGCCCAGGACCTTGACGTTGGCCTGGGTGATGGAATCCGTGATCTGGTTGTTTACGGAAGTCGGATACGCCATGACTCCTCCCTGCTGCGTTGCTGTTGCTTGTCATCGTCCGAAGGCCGGGCCCAATGCCGGGCCTAGCCCATGCCGAGAATCTTCTCCGTGGCCACGCCGGTGCTGGCCGTATCCAGGGAATAGAGCAGGGCCACGCCCTGGGTGGTGGCCGCCTGGGCCGTGACGTTGCTCTGCTGCTGGGCGGTGGTGGCGTTGTGCGCCGCGTTGCCCAGGGCCTGGGCCGAGGCTTGGTACAGGTTGCCCAGGGCCACGGCCGGGGCATCGCCCAGGACCTTGACGTTGGCCTGGGTGATGGAATCCGTGATCTGGCTGTTCACATGGGTCGGGTATGCCATTGTCTCTTACCTCTGCGTATGGATGTTGATGCCGTCGGGCCCGGATGTCCGGCCCTGCCCACCGCCGCTCGTATCGGTTATTGACTAAATACATACTCATCGATATCAAATCAACAGTTTTTTTCGTTGTCGGCTTAAAAAATATCCGCCGCCCAAGGGGGAATAGTACGTATAGTCTATATTTACGGCTGCCGGACACGGGAGGAATGGACAAAAAAAAGGCCGCCCCGGGGGCGGCCGAAACAGCACTCTGGCGCGATCAGATGAAGAGGATCAGGACTGCTTCTTCCTGCACTCCGAGCAGATGCCATAGAGGTACATCTTGTGCCCGGTGAGCACGTAGCCGTGGCTCTCGGCCAGGCGCTCCTGGAGGTTCTCGATCTGCTCGTCCACCACTTCCATGGTCTTGCCGCAGATCTCGCAGATGATGTGGTCGTGATGGGCCGAGCCGTACTTGCGTTCGTAGCGCGTGACGCCGTCGCCGAAGTGGACCTCCTTGGCCAGCCCGGACTCGGACAGCAGCTTGAGGGTCCGGTACACCGTGGCCTGGCCGATGGAGGGGTCCTCCTTCTTGACCATGTTGTACAGGTCCTCGGAGGCGAGATGCCCGTCGTCGCGCAGGAACACGTCCAGGATCAGCCTGCGCTGGGGGGTCATCTTGAGGCTTTTCTTGGCGAGATAATCTGCAAAAACGCCCTGCGGCTCCTTCATGCGTCACGCTCCATGGGTTTTGCTACATTTATGCGGGGCAAGCATCCGTGTCAAGAAAAGGGCCCCCGGCGGCCCCTCCAGCCCCCCGCCGCGCCAGGAAATCCGCCGCCCGGGAAACCGGTCCGCCCCGGCCACGGAACCTTTGGGGGAAAACCTCATTGACACACCCTTGTAAAACCGTGCTAACCATGTCCAAATTCCCTCAGGAGTTGCTCATGATCTTAAGCGACGCCCCCGAGAAACGGACCACCGTCCTCTTCGCCTGCCCGGACTCGCCCGACGACAGCCTCCCCGCCCTGCAGGGCGTCGCGGAATCGGTGCTGGTGGCCCGCGACACCCAGGCAGTGCATGGGCTCCTGGAATCCTGCGCGGCCAGGGCCGTGTTCCTGGACACCGCCCTGCCCGGAAGCCACTGGCAGGACCTCACCCTCCGGCTCAAGCGCCTGGACCCGGACCTGCCCGTGATCCTCACCGCCCGCGAGCCCCGCAAGCGCGATCTCGTGGCCGGGCTGCGCAGCGGGGCTGACCTGTTCCTGCAGCGCCCCCTGGACGCGGAATCCCTGCTCGGGGAAGCCCTGCCCCTCATGGCCCGGGCCGAGGAAACCCGTTTCCACAGACAACGCCAGACCACGGCCGCAGCCATCCTGGACGCCGCGCCCGCGCCCATGGTCATCACCGACGGCCAGCGCCTGGACTACCTGAACCCGCCCATGCTGCGCATGGCGGACGGCGGGCGGGGCGCCCGCCCCAGGACCTGCGAAGAGATGGAGCGCCTGATGCCGCTGACGCGCATCCATGCCGTGGACGAACACTCCGAATTCCCGTGCTGGATACGCGCGGCCCTGGAGAATCCGGGCCAGGAACACCTGGTGCGCCAGGGCAACGGGTCGGGCCGGACCTTCCTCATGCGCACCGCGCCCGTGGAGGGCTTCGCGGGCAGGTACAACATCAGCTTCACCGATGTGACCAGCATCGAAAACGAACGCCGGCTCTTCCACCGCCTGGCCAACACCGATCCCCTCACCGGCGTCTTCAACCGGCGCAAGTTCCTGGAGGAGTTGGAAGCCGAGATACGCAGGGCCAGGCGCTACGGCTGCGACCTGTCCATGATCATGATCGACATCGACGACTTCAAGGCCGTCAACGACAGCCTGGGCCACCAGGCCGGGGACATCGCCCTCTCGGAGCTGGCCGCGCTGCTGGGCGCGCACATCCGCTCCATGGACGTCCTGGCCCGCTACGGGGGCGAGGAGTTCGCCCTGGTCATCCCCGAGACCGGGCTGGACGGCGCCCTGTACATGGCCGAGAAGCTGCGCGCCAGGGTGGAGGAGAACGCCTTTTCCGTGGCCCCGGGCATGACCTGCTCCATGGGCGTGGCGGGCTTCCACGAGGAGGACTCGGCCGCGTCCCTGCTAAAGCGGGCCGACCAGGGCCTCTACCGGGCCAAGGCCGAGGGCAAAAACCGCGTGGGCGCCTGCCTCTGCGTGGTCCCCCGGCGGAACAGCCAGCTGGCCTGACCCCTCAGCCCTGGCGCAGGAACAAAAGCGCCGTGCCCCCGAAGGCCACGAGGGCCCCGACCACGGCCCGCGCGCTGGGCCTGTAGCCCTCCAGCAGCACCACCAGGGGAATCATCATCACCGGCTCCAGGGCGATGAGGGTGGCGGCCACGCCCGTGGCCGTGTGCTGCACCGCCACCAGGGACAGCCAAACCCCCACGAAGGGCCCCATGAAGACCCAGAGCACGGCCATCCGGAAGACCCTGGGGCCGCTGCGTAGGATCGCCAGAGGATTCTCCAGCCTGCGGCCCAGGGCCATGACCACGTAGAACACGGCCGTGGCCGTGACCATGCGCACCAGGGTGGCGAAGAGCGGCGAGGTGTCCAGGCTCATGCCCTGCTTGGCCAGAATCAGCCCGGCGGCCTGGGCCAGGGCCGCCAGCAGCCCGTGGACCACGCCCTTGAGGGGCACCCGGGCCAGGGTCCCCCCGCCCGAGGGCAGGCGCTCCAGGGTCACGACGCAGACGCCCAGGGTGACCAGGGCCACGCCGCCCATGGCGCGCGGCCCCAGGGTCTCGCCCAGGAACAGGTAGCCCAGCACCGCCGTCATGGCCGGGGCCAGGGAAAAGAGCAGCACGCCCAGGCGCGCGCCCACCAGGGTGTAGCAGGAATAGAGGAACGAATCCCCCAGGGCCAGGCCCACGATCCCCGAGGCCGCCAGCCAAGCCACGGCCTCCGGGGACAGCCGCGACCAGCCCCCGGCCAGCACGCAGCTCGCCAGGAGCATCAGGGTGGCCAGGGGCAGGCGGATGGTGTTCAGGCGCAGGGCGCCGATGCGCCTGCCCAGGGCGGAACTGATGAAGGACCCCAGGGTCCAGAGAACGGCCGTGGCCAGGGCCGCGGCCTCACCGACGAACGGCATGCGCCCTCCGCAGGAAGATTCCGGTTATATGGGATCGACTACAGGACCCGCGTGCGCGTGCATTCCAGCCCGGCCTTGTCCAGGGCCTCGGCCGAACCCAGGACCACCACGTCGCCCGAGGGCAGCAGCGGCTCCATGAGCGCGCCCAGGTTCCGGAAGTCCGCCAGCCCGGCGTCCAGGAGTTGTGCGCGCATGGCCGCGCGCACCTCGTCGGTGTCGCCCGTGAGCCCGCGCAGCAGAGCGGTGTAGCCCTGGGCGTCGGGCAGCAGGTAGGGATCCACGTCGCCCACCGCGCCCACCACGCTCTTCTCCAGCTCCGACGCGGGCATGTCCAGCCCGGCCAGGTAGGGACCCAGGCCGTCGAAGGCCTCCAGGGTGCCGGTGACGGCCGGGTCGCGGTAGGAGACCAGGGACAGGGTGCCCGCGAAGCGGTCCAGGACGCAGAAGGCTCCGTAGGCGCCGCCGCGCACGCGCACGTGATCCCAGAGGTAGCCCATGCGCGCGTGCTTCACGGCGGCCAGGTGCGCGCCGCTGAAGGCGTAGCCCGCCGCCGCGAGGTCCACAGTCTTGCCCACGTAGTTGACCTGGGCGGGCAGGGTCAGGCCCTCGGCCCGGGGCAGGCCCTGGGGGACGCGGGACGCGGCGGGCGCGGCCGCATCGGGCAGGGCCCCGGCAAAGGCCGGGAACAGCCGTTCAACAGTGGCGCAGTCCCCGGGGTCGGCCGTGAGGTTCAGGACCAGGCCGCCCCGCCGGACCACCAGCCCGCGCAGGGTCTCCAGGCACGCGGCCACGGCGTCCCAGTCCTTCTCGGCCAGGGCGGCCAGCTCGCGCAAGGCGGCGAGCGCCCGCACCCCGCCCATGCATTCGGCGGCCCAGCCGGCACCGCCCGAACGCGCGCGCAGGCGCGAGAGCACCAGCATGTGCCCGGCGGGAATCAGGCGCTGCTCCAGGCGGGCCTTTTCCTCGGACAGGATCTGGCGGAAGCGCTCGCGGTCCGTGATCCTGGCGTCCAGGAGCACGTCGCGCAAAATGTCCAGCATCTCCCCTGCGTTGGCGGCCATGGCCTTGCCGCGCAGGAGCAATTGCTCCACGGCCGGGCCGCCGCCCAGGGAGGCGGAGGTGAAGGTTTCGTGCTCCAGGCCGCCGGTCTTGCGCGCGATGCGCATGGACAGGTCCGCGAAATCCTCGCGCGAGGTGCCCGTCTCGAACAGGGCGCGGCCGAACAGCGGCACCAGGGGCAGCAGATCGTCGGGCACCACCGAGAGGTCGAAGCCCGCGTCCACGTAGACCACGCCCCGGGTGGGGATGTCGTGCACCAGGGCCCGGGCCTCGCCCGTGCGCGAGGGGATCCGCCGCTCGCCCCCGGGCAGGTCCGCGATGCCCAGCTGCGGGATGGTGGCCACGGCCTCGAGGGCGTCCGGGGCTTCCTGGATGCGGCGCAGGGCCTCGGCCCGCCGGGCGACCTCGTCCCGCTGGGCCTGGTCCATGCCGGCCAGCAGGGCCGTGAGCGCCTCGCCCTCCTCGGCCTCGCGCCGGGCGGCCAGGTTCGCGTCCGGGGTCAGGACCACGCTCACGCGGTGGGCGTTGTCCACCAGATGCGCGGCCACGAGGTCCGAAAGCACGGGCTCGCCCGCCGCGAGGCGGGCCTTGAGGGCGGCCAGGGGCGCCTCGAAGGCCAGGGGCCCGAAGGGGTCGCCGCCGTAAAGCCAGGAGGTCAGGCTCTCCAGCATCAGGGACAGGCCGCGCGGGAAGCGGCCCGTGTTGTTCTCGCGCAGATCGAATTCCACGCTGTTCAGGGCGGCCTCCACCATGTCCGCGCCGAAGCCCTCGCGCGCCACGCGCGCCAGGGTCTCGTGCAGCAGGGCCTCGGCCCGCTCCAGGTCCTCCGGGTCCACGCCCTTGAGCCCCAGGGAGAAGAACTGCTGGCGCAGCTCGTTTTCCAGGCCCACGCCCGCCAGGTCCTCGCCCAGGCCCGACTCCATGAGCGCCCGGCGCAGGGGGGACGACGGCAGGCCGATAAGGGCCTCCTCCATGATTTCCAGGGCCAGGGCCAGCTCGCGGTCCGTGGTCTCGGGCAGCAGCCAGTTCACCGTGAACATGGCCCGGCCGTCCTCGCCGCCCGCGAAGCTGTGCTCCGCGCGGCGCGGCTCGCTCCAGGCGGGCTGCAGGCCCACCTCGGAGTCCACGTCCAGGGCCTCGTAGCCCGCCAGGGCCTCCTCCAGGATGCGCAGGCGGTCCTCCTCGGGATCGTCGCCGTAGAACCAGAAGCGCGCGTTGGAGGGATGGTAGTAGGTTTCGTGAAAGGCCTTGAAGGCCTCGTAGGTCAGGGAGGGGATCACGCGCGGATCGCCGCCCGAGTCCAGGCCGTAGGTCACGTCCGGGAACAGCTCGCGCTGGGAGCGCTCGTGGAGTACGCCGTCGGGAGAGGAATACGCGCCCTTCATTTCGTTGAAGACCACGCCCTTGCGCGTCAGCGGGCCGTCGGGCCCGTCCAGTTCGAAATGCCAGCCTTCCTGCTGGAACACGGTCTCCGGGATCAGGGGGTGGAACACCGCGTCCAGGTACACGTCCACCAGGTTGCGGAAGTCGCTCAGGTTGGCGCTGGCCACGGGATAGCAGGTCTTGTCCGGGTAGGTGAAGGCGTTGAGGAACGTCTGCAGCGAGCCCTTGAGGAGCTCCACGAAGGGTTCCTTCACGGGATACTTGTCCGAGCCGCAGAGCACGGAATGCTCCAGGATGTGGGGCACGCCCGTGGAATCCGCGGGTGGCGTGCGGAAGGCCGCGCCGAAGACCTTGTTCTCGTCGTCGCAGGCCAGCGACATGAGCTCCGCGCCCGTGGCCCGGTGGCGCCAGAGCCTGGCGCGGCAGCCGATTTCCGGGATGTCCCGTTCCTCTGCGAGAACGAATCCATGCATCTCGCGCATCCGTAACCTCCGCCGCCCGGGGCGGCCTGTTGGCTGTTTGTTCGCTGTCAGGGGGTTCAATACACGAGCCCGGCCGCAAACAGAACCCCCCGGGATCGGGGGGCGGCGGCCGGAAGGGAGGCTAGTCCGAGGAGTTGCCGTTCACGGGCGCGCGCTCCACGATGTCGCGCACGGCCTCCAGGGACCGGCCGCGCTCCGTGGCCAAGCGCTGCCACTTCTTCTTCTCGCGCTTGACGTGCTCCACGGTGTGCAGCAGGTCGCGGATGATCTGCGCGGGATACCCGTGGGTGGCCTTGCCGCCCAGGGCGAGCTCCTCTTCGTTGCGCTGGCGCAGGGCGTCCAGTTGGCTCGCGCTCAGGATCATGGTTTTCTCCGCGTCCATGGGCTGTTGCAGGCTGCTTCCGACTCGGTAGTCCTGTCCGCTTGTACCTTCTTTCCGAGGCGGCATCCAGCGCGGAAACCGGGGCCAAAAAAGAAGGGGCCGGGCGCGAGGCCCGGCCCCGAAGACGCTACGCGCCGCAGCACAGCGTGTTCATGGCGTATTCCTTGCGCTCCTCGTACTCGGCCTGCTTGCCCTTGTTCCAGCGGCTCACCGGTCGGTAGTAGCCCACCACCCGGGTGTAGACCTCGGCGGGTTTGCCGCAGGTGGGGCACTCGAAGTGCTCGCCGTACAGGTAGCCGTGGTCCTCGCAGATGGAGAAGGTCGGCGTCAGGGAGACGTAGGGGATCTTGGTGTTGGTCATGGCCTTGATGAGGAAGCTCTTCACGCTCTGCTCGTCGGGCGCGGCCTCGCCCACGAAGGAGTGGAACACCGTGCCGCCGTTGTACATGGTCTGCAGCTTGTCCTGATGCTCCAGGGCCTCGAACACGTCGTCGGTGATGCCCACGGGCAACAGCGTGGAGTTGGTGTAATAGGGCGTGTCCCCGCCCGCGGCCGTGATCTCGCCGTACAGGGCCTTGTCGATCTTGGCCAGGCGGTAGCAGGTGCCCTCGCAGGGCGTGGCCTCCAGGTTGTAGAGGTGCCCGGTCTCCTCCTGGAAGACCACCACCAGCTTGCGCAGGTGGTCCAGCACCCGGCGCATGAGGCGCGTGCCCGCCGGGGTCTCGATGCCCTTGCCCAAGAGGTTCTGGCAGGCCTCGTGGCCGCCGATGACCCCGATGGTGGAGAAATGGCCGTTGAAGCCATTCTTCAGGTAGCGGCGCGAATACGGGAACATGCCCGCCTCGAAGTTGGCCGTGACCATCTTGCGCTTGAATTCCAGGGAATCGCGGGCCAGCTCCGCGTATTCCGTGATCAGGTCCAGGAAGTCCTCTTCCCCGTGGGACAGGTAGGCCAGCTTGGGCAGGTTCAGGGTCACCACGCCGATGGAGCCCGTGAGGTCGCCGGAGCCGAACAGGCCGCCGGTCTTCTTGCGGATCTCGCGCAGGTCCATCTGCAGGCGGCAGCACATGCTGCGCACGTCCTCGGGGTTCAGGTCCGAGTTGATGAAGTTCTGGAAGTACGGGGCCCCGTACTTGGCCGTCATCTTGAGCAGCAGATGGCCCGCCTCGCTGTCCCAGGTGAAATCCTTGGTCACGTTGTAGGTGGGGATGGGGAAGGAGAAGATGCGGCCGTGGGCGTCGCCCTCAAGCATTACTTCCAAAAAGGCCCGGTTGATCATCTCCATTTCATGGGCGTACTCGCCGTAGGTGGAATCCTGAAGCTTGCCGCCGATGATCACGGCCTCCTTGGCGATGTGCGCCGGGGGCGTGAAGTCGAAGGTGAAGTTGGTGAACGGGCTCTGGCCGCCCCAGCGCGAGGTGGTGTTCAGGTTGAAGACCAGCTTCTGCATCTGCTGCTTGAGGTACTCGTAGGACAGGCCGTCGTTGCGCACGAAGGGCGCGAGGTACGTGTCCACGTTGTTGAAGGCCTGGGCCCCGGCCCACTCGTTCTGCAACGTACCAAGGAAGTTGACGATCTGGCCGCAGGCCGCGTCCAGATGCTTGGCCGGGTCGGAGCAGCAGCGGTCGCGCAGGTTGAAGCCCTCCAGCAGCAGGTCCCTGAGGCTCCAGCCCGCGCAGTAGCCGGCCAGGCCGAAGGACAGGTCGTGGAGATGGAAGTAGCCGTGCTCGTGGGCCTGGCGCACCTCCTCGGGGTACTTTTCCAGCACGTAGCGCGCCTGCACGCTGCCCGCCATGTGCAGGATCAGCCCCTGGAAGGAGTGCACCATGTTGGAGTTCTCGGCCACACGCCAGTCCGAGGCGTCCAGGTAGGTCTCGATCATGGAGCGGATGTCCAGGTAGGCCTCGTCCTGGTTGCGCAGCTCGCGGCGCTTTTCGCGGTAGATGATATAGCGCTCGGCCACCTTGTACAGGCGGTTCTCCATGAGCACTTCCTGGACCATGTCCTGGACGTGCTCCTGCTCGGCCGTCTCCATCCCGGCCAGCTTGGCCTCGACCTTTTTGGCCAGGCGTTTGGCCAGCAGCGGGTCCTTGATGCCGCTGCCCTTGAGGCCCTTGAAGATGGCGTCTCCGATCCGGTCCGTGGACCATGTTTCCAGGCGCCCGTCGCGCTTGAGAATGTGTGTCGGCATGTGTGCTCTCTCCGGATACGGCGCCCCGCGCGACGGCAACAGCCGAAGACGCGATGCTGGGCACCGAAACGCTTCGCCCCTGGCTCCTTGATGCGGCGGTACCGCCCGGGGCCACGGGTATGTGTTTTTGGGATTCTCCTTCGTTCCTGCCGCGGCATCCTCGTGCCGCGGACGGAAGGAATAGCTCCAGGCAAGGTCTTCTGGCTCTCCCCTGCCGATCCGCCTTCCCGCCCGGCGGGCAGTGGCGCGTGGATCGGCGAGCGCGGGGGATCACAGCGGCGGGACCGCTCCGGATTCGCACCGGATTCCCTTTTCAGGCTCAGCCACCTGGAGAAGTCGATCAACGTTTGGAAAGATACCAAAAGACCCGGGCCGGTTCAACGGGCGGTTTTGGCCGAGGAGCGTCGTGCGGAACGGGCCCGAGCCCTCGGAAGGCGCGCCATCAGGGGCTCGGACGGCAGGCGAATCCGGAGCCAGCCGTTTCGATAAAAATTTTAATACACTGATTTAATTGAAAATAAACCCAAAGACAGAAGGACGGCCGCACGCCTAGACATTGGAGTCGAACAGGGAGTCCGCGCCGCCGTCCAAGAGGGTCAGAGCGGCCTTGAGCTCACCGGAGAAGCGGGACCGCACCGCGCCACGCACCCGGTCCGAGGAGGAGCCGAACTGCCCGGCCCGGTCCGCGTACACGGCCTGGATCAGGTTCTTGTCCGCTCCGGGGGCGTCCATGCCGCCCACGGCCTCCAGGGCCTTGGCGAAGATGCGCGCCGAGCCCGTGGCTCCGTGCTGCACGGCCGTGGACCACAGGACCTGGGCCACGGCCTGATGGCGCGCGGAAAGGTCCACGCCCGTCAGGTCCGCCACCTTCCTCAGGGCCGGAAGATAGTGGGTCTCGCGGATGAACTCGTGCTGCATCTCCGCGAAACGCGAAGGCTCGTCGTGGGCCAGGGTCTTCCAGGCCGAGGGCATGGGGCCGCTCTTGGAGCCGGTGTCCGCGGGCCCGGCGGCGGCCAGGCGCTGGGCCATGTCCGGGGCCTTGTGCTGCAAAAAGGACAGGAAGCGGTCGAAGGTCCCGGCCTTGGAGGAAATCTGGTAGATGCCATAGGAGGTGCCGCCCACGCGGTCGAAGCCCACGGCCCCGGGTTGGCCCCCGGACTCGAAACGCGCCGAAAGCTGGCCGAAGGGGTCCCTGGCCGCGCCCGCGCCGTAGGCCTTGTGCGCCAGGGCGGCCTTGGCCGTCTCCAGGGTGCGCGGGGCCGCTGGGGCGGAAACCGGGGCCGGTCGCGAAGCCAGCTCCACGCCGGGGGCGGCTGCGGGCAGGACCTCGGGCGCGGCCGGGCGCACCGAGGCGAAATGGGCGGCCGCCGCGGCCTGTTCCAGCCGGGGCGCGGGCTGGGCGGTCTGTTGCGCCTGGGCCATGGCGTCCTTGACGGCCGCGCCTTCCTGGGCCTGGGTCCGCAACAGCTCGGCGATGCGCGCCATGTCCATGCCGCCCGGGGCCGGGCCGCCCGGGATGAACGGCAGCCCCGAGCCGGAAAGCCCCAGCATGCCCAGACCGCCGCCGTCCTGGTCCTTGGCGCCGGAGATGGCGTCCATGAGCATGTTCATCTCGCTCATTTCGGTCATCTGCGCCGCGTCCACGCCGCTCATCTGGGCCATGAACTGGCCGCCCAGGGAGAACTGCGTGGCCAGGTCCAGGGCCTCGCTCCCGCCGCTTTGCAGAGCCCCGCGCAGCATGTCCGCAAAGGCCGAGGCGCTCCCCGGAAGGGAAGGCAGGCCCATGGCGGACGCGCCGCCTTGCCCCGGGGACTTGCCCCCGGCGGACTGGATGGCCGACAACAGCTGGATGGGATTCAGGTTCACGTGCGCACCTCGCGGCTCATATTGCGGGGGCCGCGCCGTCGAAATTTTGGCGCACGGCACCCCGCGCGAGGGTGAAAAGCAGAAAGCGTGCCACCCCTCCGCAAGGCCCGCCGCGCGGTAGACGCCGATAGAATTTGCCCTTTTCGCGGGGATGCATATACTGGGGGCGTGCCGGAGGCGCGGGCAAAACCTTCGGCTTCCCAAGGAGGGACGCATGCTGAGCAGAGACCAAGCCCTGGACCTGATCAAGGCCCAGAACCCCGAACCGCACATGATCAACCACGCGCTGCAGAGCGAGGCCGTGATGCGCGCCCTGGCCAAACGCCTGGGCAAGGACGCGGACCTCTGGGGCCTGACCGGGCTCGTGCACGACCTGGACTATCCCATGACCAAGGACAACCCGTCCCGCCACGGGCTGGACGCCCTGGACATCCTGGGCGACGGCCTGCCCCCCGAGGCTTTGCACGCCATCTCCGCCCACAACGAGGAATGCACGGGCGTGGCTGCGGAAAACGATTTCGACTACGCCCTGCGCGCGGCCGAGACCGTCACGGGGCTCATCTCCGCGGCGGCCCTGGTGCGGCCCACGCGCATGGAGGGCATGGCGCCCAAGGGCCTCAAGAAGAAGATGAAGGACAAGTCCTTCGCCGCGGCCGTGAGCCGCGAGCGGATCATGGAATGCGAACGCCTGGGCCTGGAGCTGGGAGACTTCCTGCTCGTAGCCATACCGGCCATGACGGCGGTGGCCCAGGAAACGGGCATAGCCTAGCAGGCCGCCCACAAACAGCGATCTGCTTCGTTGCCGCGAAAAATGCAAACCCTCACGTATTGGGATACGCTTCGGTCTTGCATTTTTCTTGCGCCTCGCATCTCACTATTTGTGAACGGCCTGCGTGAAATGACTTTGTCTAAGACCTTGTTGGCTAGGATGGAACAGCCCCATGCATAACAATCGGCCCTGGTTCCTGCGGCCGGACGCGCGGGTTGCGGGACCGGGTTTCGCCCGGTCCCTGCTGCACCGTCTGGTGCGCTGGTCCTACATGGTGGGCAAGGGCTTCGCTTCGGACCAATGCCCCTTGCGGGCCTCGGCCCTGGCCTTCACCACGGCCCTGTCCCTGGTGCCGCTGTTGGCCGTGGCCTTTTCCATCTCCAAGGGCTTCGGCTTCCAGAACACGCAGTTCATCCACGACCTGCTCATGCAGGTGGCCGCCGGGCGCGCCGAGACCGTGGAGGCCATCATCGGCTACATCAACAACACCAACGTCCGCACCCTGGGCGTGGTGGGCGTAGCCTTTTTGTTCCTCACGGTGATCTCGCTGTTGGGCAACATCGAGAAGTCCTTCAACACCATCTGGGGCGTGCGCGGGGCGCGCGGGATGTGGCGCAAGTTCTCGGACTACCTGACCGTAACCATGGTCTGCCCGCTGCTCATCATCGTGGCCATCAGCGCCACGGCCACCCTGGAGAGTTCGGCCCTGGTCAAGGGCATCCTGTCCTATTCCGTGGCCAGCGCCCTGTACCTGGGCCTGCTCAAGGCCCTGCCCTACCTGAGCACCTGGCTGGCCCTGTTCTTCGTCTACACCTTCATCCCCAACACGCGGGTCGGCCTGCGCGCGGGCCTGGCCGGGGCCGTGGTGGCCGGGTCCCTGTGGCAGTTCGTGCAGTGGACCTACATAACCTACCAGGCGTCGTTCAAGAACTACAACGCCATCTACGGCAGCTTCGCCCAGGTGCCCCTGTTCCTGATCTGGCTGTTCATCAGCTGGCTCATCGTGCTGCTCGGCGCGGAGATCTGCTTCGCCGTGCAGAACAGCGGCACCTACTACCGCGAGGCGCGCATGGACGACTACAGCCACGACGACCGCCAGCGCCTGGCGGCCCTGGCCCTGGCGCTGCTGACCCGGGCCTTCCTGCGCGGGGAGGCCCCGGCCACCAACGAGGACATCGCCCGCAGCCTGGACGCCCCGGTGAAGCTGGTCAACGACGTCACGCACATGCTCGCCGAGGCCGGCATCGTGGCCAAGCTGGAGCACGGGGAAGAGGACGTCTACGGCCTGGCGAGCCCGCCGGACCGGGTGCGCATGGTAGACGTGATGATCGCCCTGTCGCGGCACAAGGAACATTCGAACCGCGAGGCCTTCACCGAGCGGCTGGAGTTCCTGGAACCGGTCTTCGCCGGAATCCTGGGCGCGGCCAGCGACACCCCCCAGAACCTGACCCTGGCGGAATTCTCGGCCCTGTACGAGGAGCACGCCGGGGCCGCAGCACGGGACGCCGCAGCCCATGGGCAATGACCACAGCTTTTTCCGCAACGCGGAGTGCCGATATTTTCCCTGCCACGCGGTGGAGGACGACTCCAGGTTCAACTGCCTGTTCTGCTTCTGTCCGCTGTACTGGCTGGAAAACTGCGGGGGCAAACCCCGCTGGACCCACGGGGTCAAGGACTGCACCAACTGCACCCTGCCCCACGATCCGGGCGGCTACGAGCACGTGCTGGCGCGGCTGAAAGAGGAATTCGCCCGCCGCAAGCGCACGGACGGCGAACCGTCATGACTCTGTGGCGGCGCGCCCCGGGCCCGCCCGAAACGCATCGCAAACACAAACCCCCATGGGAGGCCACGTGAGCCAAGAACCAAAAACCTCATCCAAGACCGGCGCGGGCAAAGGCCTCGCCCTGCTGGTCGTCGTGGCCCTTGTGGCGGCCGCGGTGCTGGCCGTGAAACTCTACCAGCGCCGCCAGGCCCTGGAGGAGACCACCGTGACCGCGCCCGAGGCCCAGGCCCCGGCCGGGCAACAGTCCGGCCTGCCCCTGTTCGCGCCCAAGGCCCCGGGCCAGGCGGACGCGGCCGCCGCGAACAACGCCACGCGGCCCGGAACGCCCGGCGCCCAGGGCGCGGCCCCAGGCGCGGCCCAGGAAGAGGCGCACGGCGCGGCCAGCGTGACCATGCGCGCCTCGGGCCCCAAGTCCGACCGCGTGCTGACCCCGGACTTCATGCGCGACCTAGCCGCGTACCTGGCCTCGGCCTACCACCCCGCCGGAACCCGCGACAACACGGGCAACCGGGGCATGACCACCATGACCTTCAAGCGCCTGAACATGCGCTACGGCGTGAACCTTTCGGGCCTGGACGTGGACCACGCGGACACCGTGGCCGGCCGCCGCGAGGCCCTCACGCACCTCATGTCGCCCATCGTGCTGCGCCTGGCCTTCGACATCCTGGCCGACCCCTTCGTGGAGGAGCTGGCCGCCCAGGGGGCCGCGCAAAAGCGTGAATTCAGGACCAAGACCGGCTACGAGGAACGCCCCATCAGCGACGCCCAGGTGCGCGAGATGCTGAAGCTCTACGCGGCCCTGGTGTCCGACGCCGGGCGCACCTTCCGGACCTTCGCGGGCAACCCGGACCTGGTGGCGGCCATGAAGCGCTACTTCAAGGAAGCCGACCGGGTGAACGCCGCCTACGCGGCCTACGCGGACCGCGAGGCCGTGGGCGCGCCCCGGGACGAACTGGACGCCATCTCCAAGGAGATCAAGGAGGCCATCCAGGACCGCGAGAAGGCGCGCGACGCGCTCCTGTCCATGGCCGACCGCGGCCCGCACACCATGCTGGGCCAGGGCGACGTGGCGGACATCGCGGCCTGGATCTACAGGCGGCTGGCAAACGACACCGACGCCATCAACGCGGTGGGGGCCATCGCGTCGTTGTCGGGGGAGTTGGCGGAGAAGCTGGCGTCGTATACGTATCCGGCGGCGGGTAAGTAGTAGTTTCGGAACAGATAGTGGAAGCAAAGCGGGCCGGATAATCCGGCCCGCTTTTTTGTGGGAGGGGAGGGAGAAGGGGCTGCTGGTTTTGCGCCACGAAGGGGAAACATGGTTCAAGGGGGAACAGCTGGTTCAAAAGCTTGCGCTTTTGAACCAGCTGCCAAAGGGGCCGGTGGGCGAGCCCCCCAGGCCCCTCTGCACTCCCCTGCCCCCCTTTTGGGGCGGAGGCGATACCGCACCCTTGTAGCCATGGATAACGCCAAGGCTTGTCTTCCCGGGAATGCCACACGTGTCGGCGGG
>NZ_JBTVWW010000049.1:0-2500 GCF_054819825.1 Desulfocurvus sp. DL1XJH-121 | reverse complement strand
TAATGGGCCAGCGAGTTAATTTACCGTGCAAGGTTAAGCCGCAAGGTGTAGCCGTAGCGAAAGCGAGTCTGAATAGGGCGCCAAGTACGTTGAATTAGACCCGAAGCCGGGTGATCTATCCATGAGCAGGCTGAAGCTTGAGTAAAATCAAGTGGAGGGCCGAACCGTTGTAAGTTGAAAATTACTCGGATGACTTGTGGATAGGGGTGAAAGGCCAATCAAACCCGGTGATAGCTGGTTCTCCCCGAAATATATTGAGGTATAGCCTCAGGGGATGACTGACGGAGGTAGAGCACTGACAGGGCTAGGGGGCCTACCAGCTTACCAACCCCTATCAAACTCCGAATGCCGTCAGTTTCACCCTGGGAGTCAGACTGTGGGTGCGAAGGTCCATGGTCGAAAGGGAAACAGCCCAGATCGTCGGCTAAGGTTCCGAAGTCTACGCTCAGTGGGAAAGGAAGTGGAGTCGTTGAGACAGCCAGGAGGTTGGCTTAGAAGCAGCCACCCTTTAAAGAAAGCGTAATAGCTCACTGGTCTAATGGCTCCGCGCCGAAAATGTAACGGGGCTAAGCGTAGCACCGAAGCCACGGGCTCGCGTTTTACGCGAGCGGTAGGGGAGCGTTCTCATATGGGATGAAGGTAGTCCGAGAGGCCTGCTGGACTTGTGAGAAGTGAACATGCTGGCATGAGTAACGATAAAATAGGTGAGAAACCTATTCGCCGTAAGCCCAAGGTTTCCTGGGTAAAGATAATCTGCCCAGGGTTAGTCGGCCCCTAAGGCGAGGCTGAAAAGCGTAGCTGATGGGAAACAGGTTAATATTCCTGTACCTCGCATGGTGTGCGATGGAGGGACGCAGGAGGATAGACGGTCCGGGTGTTGGATATCCCGGTGTAAGCGTGTAGGCTCGGAGATCTGGCAAATCCGTTCTCCTTATGCTGAGGCGCGATGCCGAGACTTTATCGTCGAAGCCGTTAAGTCCATGCTGCCTAGAAAAGCTCCTAAGTTTAGCCATGTGAGACCGTACCGTAAACCGACGCAGGTGGGCGGGGTGAGCAACCCAAGGCGCTTGAGAGAACTCTGGCTAAGGAACTCGGCAAAATGACCCCGTAACTTCGGGATAAGGGGTGCTCCCGTTGGTGATCAGACTTGCTTTGTGAGCTGATGGGAGCCGCAGAGAAATGGCGGGGGCGACTGTTTACTAAAAACATAGGGCTCTGCGAAGTCGTAAGACGACGTATAGGGCCTGACGCCTGCCCGGTGCCGGAAGGTTAAGAGGAGTGGTTAGACTTCGGTCGAAGCTGTGAATCGAAGCCCCGGTAAACGGCGGCCGTAACTATAACGGTCCTAAGGTAGCGAAATTCCTTGTCGGGTAAGTTCCGACCTGCACGAATGGCGTAACGATCTCCGCACTGTCTCGGCCAGAGACTCAGTGAAATTGAATTGGCGGTGAAGATGCCGTCTACCCGCAGAAAGACGGAAAGACCCTGTGCACCTTTACTACAGCTTGACATTGGTTTTTGGGCTAGCATGTGTAGGATAGGTGGGAGGCTTTGAAGCGTGCACGCCAGTGTGCGTGGAGCCAACCTTGAAATACCACCCTTGCTAGTTTAAGGACCTAATCTCGACCCGTTATCCGGGCGGGAGACATTGTCTGGTGGGTAGTTTGACTGGGGCGGTCGCCTCCCAAAAAGTAACGGAGGCGCGCAAAGGTTCCCTCAGGCTGATTGGAAACCAGCCGTTGAGTGCAAAGGCATAAGGGAGCTTGACTGTGAGAGAGACATCTCGAGCAGGTACGAAAGTAGGCCTTAGTGATCCGGTGGTCCCGAATGGAAGGGCCATCGCTCATCGGATAAAAGGTACGCCGGGGATAACAGGCTGATCGCGTCCAAGAGTTCACATCGACGACGCGGTTTGGCACCTCGATGTCGGCTCATCACATCCTGGGGCTGGAGCAGGTCCCAAGGGTACGGCTGTTCGCCGTTTAAAGTGGTACGCGAGCTGGGTTTAAAACGTCGTGAGACAGTTTGGTCCCTATCTTCTGTGGGCGTAGGAGACTTGAGAAGGGTTGCCCCTAGTACGAGAGGACCGGGGTGAACGAACCTCTGGTGTTCCTGTTGTGGCGCCAGCCGCATTGCAGGGTAGCTATGTTCGGAAAGGATAACCGCTGAAAGCATCTAAGCGGGAAGCCTGCTTCGAGATTAGGTCTCCCTGGCGCAAGCCCTAAAGACCCGTTGTAGACTACAACGTTGATAGGCCGGATGTGTACGTGCAGCAATGTATTCAGCAAACCGGTACTAATAGGTCGTGAGTCTTAACCCTATACTATGAACAACTACATCCTTCCCTATTTTACTTACATATTTGTCCTGGTGTCCATGGAGAAGGGGGTACACCCGATCCCATTCCGAACTCGGAAGTTAAGCCCTTCATCGCCAATGATACTGCTGAGGAGTCAGTGGGAAAGTAGGCCGACGCCAGGACTTCTTTTAACGGCCCCCG
>NZ_JBTVWW010000048.1:0-5602 GCF_054819825.1 Desulfocurvus sp. DL1XJH-121 | reverse complement strand
GCCTCCTTCCCCCCGGCCTCCTCTGCCATTTCACCGTTATCGTTTGGTCAGGGACAACATACAAGGGGCCTGGGGGGCTTGCCCCCCGGCCCCTTTGGCAGCTGGTTCAAAAGCACCAGCTTTTGAACCAGCTGATGCCTTTCGCAAAAACAGGAAACTATCTATTCAGCCGCAACAACCCCACCCCCAGCAAAGTGCAAGCCGTCGCAAACACCTTCATGATATCCAACCGCTCCTTGAGCACGAACACCCCCAGCACCAGCGCGAAGATGATGCTCGTCTCGCGCAGGGCGGCCACCAGGGAGATGGGCGCCATGGTGAAGGCCCAGGTGACCAGGGCGTAGGCCGTGAAGGACGCGCCGCCTCCGCGCAGGGCCATGCTCCATTCATGGCGCAGCACCCGCGTCACGATCCCGGGGTGCAGGACGCGCATCAGCGCGGCCAGGAACACGGAGTCGAGGACGGCCAGGCAGCCGTAGAACCCCAGGGCCGTCCCGGCTTCCCGCGCGCCCATGCCGTCCACCAGGGAGTAGGAGGCGATGAACATCCCGGTGCCCAGGGACAGGACCGTGGCCCGCCCGTTGCGCAGCCCATCGCTGCGCCGGACCAGGGCCAGGCTCATGATGCCCACGCCGATGACGACCACGGCGGCGATCTCCGGGGTGGAGAGGTGCACGCCCAGCAGGACCGTGGACACGCCCGCCACGATGAGGGGCGCCGAGCCGCGCGCCAGGGGGTAGACCTGGCTCAGGTCGCCCAGGCGGTAGGAATTGAGCAGGAAGATCTGGTAGCCGACGTGCAGCGCGGCCCCGGCCACGATGTAAGGCAGGGACCGGATGTCCGGCAGGGGGGAGACGCAGAGCGCGGCCACGGCGAAGGGGGTGTGCCCCAGGACCACGGCCGTCATGCTGACGTGCTTGTCTGCGGTGTTCTTGACGAAGAAGTTCCAGGTTGCATGCAGGAGCGCGGCGCAGAGGACGACGGTCATTACCAGGACGGACATGGGATAGCCTTGCTGTATGGGGAGAGTGTGCCAACCGGAGCCGTGTGGTCTCCGTGATTCCTGGGTCGATCCCTATCCCCGCTCGCCGGGAAACGCCAGTGCCGCTGGGTCGCACCGTTTTTCGGCCGGGGCCACCGCCCGAAGGCTGTCTTGGGCTGGCTCTTCTGTGGTATATTCTTCTATTCTAAGTGGTTACACAATATTTCGGTTTCCCTCCCGTCCCGGAAAGAAAGGTCCCCGGCGGCCTGCGGGGCCGTCGGGGACCGTGATTTTCATTGGACCTTTGGCTCTTACGTCCAGTCCAGGATCACCTTGCCCGAGCGTCCCGAGCGCATGACCTCGAAGGCCTCCTGGTAGTCCTCGATTTTGAAGCGGTGGGTGATGGCCGGGGCCACGTTCAGGCCGCTCTGGAGCATGGCCGCCATCTTGTACCAGGTCTCGAACATCTCGCGGCCGTAGATGCCCTTCAAGTGCAGGCCCTTGAAGACCACGGCGTTCCAGTCCACGGAGGTCTGCCCGGGCATGATGCCCAGCACTGCCACCTTGCCGCCGTGGTTCATGTTGGCGATCATCTGGGCGAAGGCCGAGGGGTTGCCGCTCATCTCCAGGCCCACGTCGAAGCCCTCGGTCATGCCCAGGTCGGCCATGACGGCCTCCAGCTTTTCCTCGGCCACGTTCACGGCCCGCGTCGCGCCCATGGCGCGCGCCATGTCCAGGCGGTGGGGGTTCACGTCGGTGATGACCACGTGGCGCGCGCCCACGAAGCGGCAGACCGCCACGGCCATGATGCCGATGGGCCCCGCGCCGGTGATGAGTACGTCCTCGCCCACCATGTCGAAGGACAGGGCCGTGTGCACGGCGTTGCCCAGGGGGTCCAGGATGGCCCCGTGGTCGTCGTCGATGGAGTCCGGGAGCTTGAAGACGTTCACCGCCGGGACGCTCAGATACTGGGCGAAGCAGCCCGGCCTGTTCACGCCCACGCCCAGGGTGTTGCGGCACAAATGCCGCCGCCCGGCGCGGCAGTTGCGGCAGTGGCCGCAGGTGATGTGGCCCTCGGCCGAGACCCGGTCGCCCAGGGCCAGGCCCCGCACCTCGCTGCCCAGGCCCAGGACGCGGCCCGCGAACTCGTGGCCCGTGACCATGGGCACGGGGATGGTGGCTCGGGACCATTCGTCCCAGTTGTAGATGTGGATGTCCGTGCCGCAGATGGCGGTCTTGGCGATCTCCACCAGCACGTCGTTGGGCCCGATGCCCGGCACGGGCACCTCCTGCATCCAGATGCCCGGCTCGGCCTTGGCCTTGACCAGGGCGCGCATGCTCTCCATGTCCCACTCCCGTGCGCTTAGTTGATGACGCCCAGTTCGCGGCCCACCTTGATGAAGGCGGCCACGGCCCGGTCCACGTGTTCGGGCTCGTGCCCGGCGGACATCTGGGTGCGGATTCGGGCCTGGCCCTCGGGCACCACCGGATAGCTGAAGCCGATGACGTACACGCCCTCGGCCAGCAGGCCCTCGGCCATCTTCTGGGCCAGCACCGCGTCCCCCAGCATTACCGGGATGATGGGGTGCTCGCCGGGCACCAGGTCGAAGCCCGCCGCGCTCATGCCCTTGCGGAAGCGGCGGCTGTTGTCCGCCAGGCGCGCGCGCAACTCCGGGTGTTCGGCCACCAGGTCCAGGGCCGCGATGGACGCCGCCGCGATGGCCGGGGCCAGGGTGTTGGAAAACAGGTACGGCCGCGAGCGCTGCCTGAGCCAGGCCACGATCTCCCTGCGGCCCGAGGTGTAGCCGCCCGAGGCCCCGCCCAGGGCCTTGCCCAGGGTGCCGGTGATGATGTCCACCCGGTCCATGACGCCCCGGTATTCGTGGCTGCCCCGGCCGTTCCCGCCCATGAAGCCCACGGCGTGGGAGTCGTCCACCATGACCAGGGCGTCGTATTTGTCCGCCAGGTCGCAGATGGCCGCCAGGTCCGCGATGACCCCGTCCATGGAAAAGACCCCGTCCGTGACGATGAGCCGGTGGCGGCAGCCGGCGGACTCCTTGAGGCGGGCCTCCAGCTCGGCCATGTCGTTGTTGGCGTAGCGCAGCCGCCGGGCCTTGCACAGGCGCACCCCGTCGATGATGGAGGCGTGGTTCAAGGCGTCGCTGATGACCGCGTCCTCCGGGCCCAGGATGGCCTCGAACAGGCCGCCGTTGGCGTCGAAGCAGGAGCCGTAGAGGATGGTGTCCTCGGTGCCCAGGAATTCGCTGAGCCGGGCCTCCAGCTCCTTGTGCACGTCCTGGGTGCCGCAGATGAAGCGCACGCTGGACATGCCGAACCCGTGGCGGTCCAGGGCGGCCTTGGCCGTCTGGATCAGGCGCGGGTGGTTGGCCAGGCCGAGGTAGTTGTTGGCGCAGAAATTCAGCACCTCGGCCCCGCCGCGCACGGATATGGCCGCCTGCTGCGGCGAGGTGATGACCCGTTCGTCCTTGAACAGCCCCGCCTCGCGCAGGGCCTCGGTCTCCCGGGCCAGGCGGGCGAGCATCGCATTGCGCATGGGTTCCCCCTGGTTGGTGTTGATCTTAAAGGCGAAATATTATGCCACCAAATTATCTGTCAAGAATTTTAAAGTTCATGATTTTACGTAACGCGAAATTTTAGCCTGAATAATTCGCGTTGTCCGTATTATAGATAATAAAATTGACGGATTGTGTTTCATTTCCTATTCTCTCATGACAATCGCAAATAATGGCCTGCATCGGTGGGTGCGGCGGGGGAGGGGGTATGGACGACAAGAAGCTTGTTCTTGATGAAATCGATCGTGGTATTATCCAGGAACTGCAGGTCAACGGGCGCGAATCCTACAAGAGTATCGCCCGCAAGCTTGGCGTTTCCGACGGAACTGTGCGCCTGCGGACCGAGCGAATGATACGCCTGGGCTACCTGCGCATTTCCGCGTCCGTGAATCCGTTGTTTTTCGAGAACACCTTGACCTGTATGGTCTGCCTGACCCTCACGCAGCGCTGCGACCGCAAGCTCATGCGCCAGATCGCGGCCCTGCCGGGGGTGCAGAACGTGATGAACGTCACGGGCCGCTACGACCTCATCGTGGAGGTCTCGGTGTCCTCGCGCAAGGCCCTGCGCAGCTTCCTGGTGGACGCCCTCAGCGACCTGGGCGCGGTGACCGCCTCGGAGAGCTTCATGTACCTCGAGGGCATCAACAAGTGGGTGGAGCACAGGGAATAGCCAGCGGGCCGGGCCCGCGCGCGTCCAGGTCTCGTGAAAATTCCCCCAGGGCTTGCCAAGGCGCGCGCACGGGCTTATCCGTGCCCCATGTTCTGTAATACCGATCTCTGCAAGCAATGCGGCACCTGTGTCGCCGAATGTCCCTTCGAGGTGGTGGTCGAGGGCAAGGACGGCTTTCCCAAGCTGCGCCCGGCCGCCAAAAAGCTCTGCATCGGCTGCGGCCATTGCGTGGCCGTGTGCCCGGTGGGCGCGCTGACCCTGCCCGAACTGCCCGTGACCGCGGGCATCGCCCCCGAGGATTGCCCCGTGGTTCAGCGCGATCTGCGCGTCAGCGACGAGCAGGCCGCCCAGTTCATGCGTTCGCGTCGCAGCGTGCGCAACTACAAGGACGAGCCCCTGCCCCCCGACGAACTGGCCTGGCTGTTCCGCGTGGCGGCCCAGGCCCCCAGCGCGCACAACAACCAGGCCATCACCTGGTCCGTGACCCGCACCCCCGTGGCCACCCGCCGCCTGGCCGGGCTGACCGTGGAATTCATGGCCCGGGAGAAGCTTTTTCCGGGTATCGTACGCCATTGGGAAAACGGGCGCGACAAGATTCTGCGCGGAGCGCCCCACGTGGCCGTGGCCACCGCGCCCACGGACAGCCTCAATCCCTGCGAGAACGCCTCCGTGGCCACGGCATATCTGGAGCTGGCCGCCCACGCCCGGGGACTGGGCGCGTGCTGGGCCGGGTTCCTGATGGACGCGGCCAAGTACTACCGGCCCCTGCGCAAGGCCATGGGCGTGGCGGACACGCATCAGGTCTATGCGGCGGTGATGCTGGGCAGGCCCAGGTACCGGTATGGGCGGATTCCCCGGCGTAAGCCGGCGGATATCGTGTGGTTGGATTAGGTGGTTCGGGAAAATGGTTTGGAAAGCCCTCGCTGTGAGCGGGGGCTTTTTTTGTTTTTGGGGGAGGGGAGTCGTGGTGCAAAACCAACGGTGCCCTCCCGCCCTCCCACAGCGTTCCCTCGCGGGTAGGGCGTTGGTTTGTCGGGAATGATGGGGGAGGTGACGCGGTCGCGCCCCATGCGGGTACGGGGGGCTTCGCTTTTCTGATGGGGCTGTCCTAGCTAAGAGCTTCTACAGCCGTTTTTTAGTCCATTGTTTCAGTTGGTTGAGTAGTCTCTTGTGGTCTCCGCCATTGAAGCGCCATTCGCACTCCTTCAGGAACAGGTAGAAATTGTCCTTGGGGATACCGTTGAACCGTCTCAAATGGCGCTGCGGCGTCGCGGTGGTGCGGTCCTTCAATGATTGCTCACCTCGTGTCGCGGCACAGGTGATGCCGCCCCGTCGCACGAGCCCGGCTCCGCTTCGCTGATTTCCATCACAGCCGCT
>NZ_JBTVWW010000047.1:0-9422 GCF_054819825.1 Desulfocurvus sp. DL1XJH-121 | reverse complement strand
AGCCTCCTTCCCCCCGGCCACCTCTGCCATTTCACCGTTATCGTTTGGTCAGGGACAACATACAAGGGGCCTGGGGGCTCGCCCACCGGCCCCTTTGGCAGCTGGTTCAAATGCGCAAGCGTTTGAACCAGCTGTCCCCTTCGAGCCAACTCTTCGAAACCTTAAGAAAAACCAAAGGTACTCTTTCCACCAGAGAGCACAGGAATAGAGCCCTTACGCATACGTGCGCAAGGCCGGACAACTGCTTGTACTGATGAATGAAGCTTCGAACTGCGAACGTCAGACCCGGGCCGCGAATCCCCGTCTTTCCAGCAACGCATCATACACCTCCACGGTGCGACGCAGCTTGGTCGAAAGCGTGAAATCTTGGGAACGCTCCAGGCTGGCTCGGCCCCAGGCCGCGCGCTGGCCCGCGTCCTCGGCGATGCGCAGCATGGCCCGGGCCAGGGCCTCGGGATCGGCCGGAGGCACGAGCAGGCCGTTGCCGTCCACCAGTTCGGGCAGGCCGCCCACGTCGGAGGCCACCACGGGCAGGCCGAAGAAAAAGGCCTCCAGCACCACGTTGGGCAGGCTCTCCTTGAGGGAGGGCAGGAAAAATGCGTCCATGACCTGCAGGTGGTCGGCCACGTTCTCCACCCGGCCCCGGAACAGGGTGCGCTCCGCGATGCCCAGCTCCCGGGCCAGCCCGCCCCAGCGCGTCTCGCGCGCGCCCAGGAGCAGCAGCCGGGCCCTGAGGCCCTGGCCCGTGGCCCGGGCGAAGCCGCGCAGCAGGTGCTCCACGCCCTTGACCGGCTTGTCGCCGGCCACGGTGCCCAGGATCAGCTCCTCCGGGGCCAGGCCTAGTGCCGCGCGCATGTCCGTGGCGTCCACGGCCGGGGTCACGCGCTCCTCGGGGATGCCGTTGTAGACCACCTCCAGCTTGCGGGCGGGCAGGCCCGTCTGGCGCAGCACCCGGGCGCAGGCCCGGGAGTTGGCCGTGAAGCAGTCGATGCCCGGGGACCAGTAGGGCAGGGGGTTGGCGGGCCGGTAGATCACGCCCCGGTAGCCCAGGCACACGCGGCCTTGCCGCCGCCAGGACAGCCCCCACCAGGCCAGGCGCTTGTTGGCCTTGTTGTGGAAGGCGTGCACGATGGCGGGCTCGCCCGGAGCGGGCAGGACGGCCTCGGCCGCGGCGCGCCAGCCCGAGCCCTCCTCGGGCAGTCTGCGCCAGTCGATGTCCGCGTCCAGGTCCGTGATCTCGGCGTCGTGGGGCACCAGGAAGGCCACCTCGTGGCCGCGCCCCATGAGGCCCCGGGCCGAATACATGGCCTGGCGCGTGCCGCCGGACAGGGACGAGGAGGAGGTCATGTACACGATGCGCACGGCCTAGCCCTCCGCCCCGGTGGGAAGAAGTTCGAGCAGCTCCGGCAGCACGTCCTTGGGTTCCAGATCCTCCAGGCAGGCGCAGCGCCCCCTGGGACAGATGTTCTCGTTGCAGGGCTGGCAGGGCAGGCCCAGGGACACGGCCTTGTGCCCGGGGCCGGGATAGGTCCAGGCGTTGCTGGTGGAGCCCTGGATGGACAGGGTGTTCACGCCCACGGCCAGGGCCATGTGCTTGGGCGCGGAGCAGTTGCCCAGGTGCAGGGCCGCACGCTCGATGCAGGCCGCCATGTGGCGCAGGGAGAGCAGCTCCTTGCAGGTCGCGCACGCCGGGACGTTCGCCGCTTTGGCCACTTCCCGGGCCACGTCCTCCTCGCCCGGGCCCCAGAGCACCAGGAATTTCAGGCGCGGGTCCGCCTCGGCGGCCAGGCGGATGAGCTCGCCGAAATGCCTCGCGGGCCAGCGCCGGGTGTCGCGGCGGTGGGACGGGTCCACGGTGACCAGGACGTCGCCTGGGCCCACGCCGTGGGCGGCCAGGGTCGCGGCGGCCTGCGCCCGCTCGTCCTCGGTGAGGTACAGGCGCGGGGGCTCGCCGTTCCAGCGGATGCCCAGGGGTTCCAGCACGCTGGCCTTGGCCATGGCCGCGTATCCGTCCCGGGGCCTGACCGTGTGGGTGTAGAGCCAGCGGTTGTACCATGGGGCCTCGTAGCTCAGGCGTACTTGGCGGCCCGAGGCCGGGGGGAAGAACCGCGACAGCCCCACCACCCAGCGGATGCGCGGCAGCTGCTGGAAATCCACCACCAGGTCGAAGCCCTCGTGGGCCACGCGCAGGTAGAAGGCCAGCTGCGCGCCTAGATTTTTGTGCGCCCGCTTGTCCACGCTCCAGATGCGCGCCACGTCGGGGTTGCCCTGGACCATGGGCGCGGCCTTGGCCTCGGTCATCAGGTGCACCTCGGCCTCGGGGTAGCGTTCCTTCAGGAGCCTGAGGGCGGGGGTGCACAGGAGCACGTCCCCGATCTGCCTGAGTTGGCAGACCAGAATCTTCCGTACGCCCTCCAGGGGCAGGAACGTCGGCGCGGGGGTCATGGCGCTTGCACCAGCCCGTTGATGAAATCGATGAACTGCCCGGCCCGGCGGTCCAGGGAATGGTTCTCGGCGAACCAGGCGAGCACGCCCGAGCGCAGGGCGGCGAGGGCCGCGTCGTCCAGAGCCAGCAGAGCGTCCAGGGCCTTGGCCAGGGACGTGTGGCCAGGGGCCGGGTCCGTGAGGGTTTCGCCCAGGGGCGCGAGGTGCCCGGGCCAGGCCTCGCGGATGCCGCCCACGTCGCGCGCCGCCGGGGCCAGGCCCCGGGCCATGGCCTCCAGGAGCGTGTTGGGCAGGCCCTCGGACAGGGACGGCAGGCAGAAGATGTCGGCTTGGTCCAGCACCGTGTTCACGTCGGAGGTGAAGCCGTGCCAGGTCACGCGCTCGGCCAGGCCCAGCTCTTCGGCCAGGGCCTTGAGCGCGGCCTCGTCCCGGCCTGTGCCCGCCACGTGCAGGCGGAAGTCCCGGCCGCGCGCGGCCAGCTCCGCCAGGGCGCGCAACAGGTCGGCGTGGCCCTTGTCCGGGTTCAGCTGGCTGGTCACGGCTATGCTGCGCGGGGTGCGCGGCGCGGGCAGGGGCTCCGACGCCGGGACTTTGCCCGTTGGGATCACGTGGATGTCTTCGGGATGCAGGAACGAGACCTCGGCCAGCATCTCGCGGCGGATGTCCTCGCAGGGCGAGAGCAGTACCGGCTGCACGAAACGGTGGGTGGTGCGCACCTTGAAGGTGTCGCGCATGTCCCGGGGCAGGCCCACCCTGTGCACCACCTGAATTCCGGCCAGGCGCGCGGCTAGCCCGGCGATGCGCAGGTCCTTGCCCACGTTGGCCACCACGGCCTGGATCTTGTTTCCCAGGAAGAAGCGGCGGAAGCGCAGCACCGAGGCCGGGCGGTAGTCGAACCCGAACCAGCCCTCCCGGGCGTCGAGGCCCATTTCCAGGGCCTTGTCCAGGAACGGGCCGGGCCGGGCGAAGATCCAGGTCTTGTGGCCCAGGCCGTCCAGGGCCCGGCAGAGGTCCAGGGTCCAGGCCTTGACCCCGCCGAAGCGGCGGGTGGCGTTTACAAAGGCGATATTCAAAGGATTGTTCACCACGCGGTTAAGCTTGAAGCCCGGCGATATACGCCTCGAGGCCAGTGAGATCGGGCATCCAGTCCACAGGGGGCGGGAATTCACCCACGCCCAGGAAGCGCGTGCCCACGCGCCTTGCCGCCTCCAGGTCCGTGCTCGCGTCCCCGATCATCAGCACCCGCCCGGGCTCCGCGTTCTCGGCGCGAACCGCGTCGCCCAGCAGCAGGGCCTTGGGCCGGGGCGAGCCGAGAACCTGCTTGAAATACTTGAACAGCCCCACCTTCCGGAGCACGATTTCCAGCTCGTACTGCGGCGCGCCCGAGGCCACGTACAGGGGCCAGGTGGCCTGGTGCTTCTCCAGGAAATCCACCACCCCGGGTATGGGCGGGGTGGTGAGCAGCTCTTCCATGCCCAGCTCGTTGAAGCGCCTGTCCAGATCGCGGGATTCGTTCTCGGTGATGGACCGGCCGTGGAAGCGTTCGAAATAATGGGCGAACTTGGCGTAGCGGCTGACCCCGCCGTGGGCCATGTGGTAGGAGACCACGTAGTCCACGGCCTCGGGCCCCAGGTCCTCGAAAAGTTTGCCGAAGGTCCGGGTCTTGATGGGCACGGAGTCCAGGAGCACCCCGTCGCAGTCGAAGACGATGACGTCGATGGCGCTCATCGGGCCGACTCCCGCAGGGCGTCGATGAGGTTCCGGGCGGCGTCCGTCTCCATCTGGATGCGGCCCTCGCGGGCGTAGGAGCCGATGTGCGGGGTGAGGATCGCGCTGTCCTGTTCGGTGAGCGGGCCGGAGTAGGGCTCCTTGTTGAAGCAGTCCACGGCTGCTCCGGCCATGTGCCCCGAGGCCAGGGCCGCGCAGAGGGCGTCCTCGTCCACCAGGCCGCCGCGTCCGCAGTTCACCAGCCACGAGCCCTCGCGCATGAGCGCCAGCTCGCGCTGGCCGATGAGCGCGTCCGTGCCCTCGGGCTTGGAGCAGTGCAGGGTCACGATGTCCGCCCAGGCCAGGAGTTCGTCCGGCTGCATGCAGCGGGCCTCCTCGGCGCAGGAGGGGTAGGGGTCGGAGTAGGCGATTTCCGCGCCCAGGTGCCTGACCGCGTCGGCCACGGCCCGGCCGATGCGCCCGAAGCCCACGATGCCCACGCGCTTGCCCGAGAGCAGGCCGCCCATGCGCTTCTTCCAGGTCCCGGTGCGCAGCTCGCGGTCCATGCGCGTGACGTTTCTGAGCAGGTCCAGCATCAGGCCCAGGGTCAGCTCGGCCACGGCCTGGGTGGGGCCGAAGGGCGTGTTGCGCACGGCGATGCCGTATTCCGCGCAGTAGGCCGCGTCCACGCTGTCCATGCCCACGCCGCAACGCGAAATGGCCTTCAGGTTTGGCAGCTGTCTGAGCACGGCGGCGGACAGCTCCTCGGTGCCGGCCAGCACCCCGTCGCAGTCCACGAGCAGGGCGACGGTCTCCTCGGGCGCGAGCTTGCGGCCGTGAGGATTCAGGACGTATTCGATGCCCGCTTCCCGCATCAGGCGCAGGGGTTCCTCGCTGTAGGTGGCGAAGGACGAGGTGGTGATGGCTGCTTTCATGGAATTCCTTGTGCTGCGGGTTTTCGTAACCCGGGATACGTATCAGAAAGGGCCTGCGGCGACAACGCCTGAGGCCGGGCGCGCGGGCTTTTGGTTCCCGGCGCGGGGCGGGGTCAGGAGGCGGTGTGGCGAGTCTGCTGCAACACGATGCCGCCCACGATCAGCGCCAGGCCCCAGAAGGTGGAGGCCAGGATGTCCTCGCCTACCAGATAGTGGATGAGTACCAGGGACAAAAACGGCGAGAGGAAGATCAGGTTGCCCACGCGCGCCGTGGTCTCGGACAGGCGCAGGGCCTGTTGCCAGAGCACGAAGGTCAGGCCCATCTCGAAGACCCCCACGTAGGCCGCGCCGGACAGGGCCCGCCAGTCCGTGACCACGGGGTCAGAAACCAGGAGCGCGGCCAGGGCCACGTAGGCCGTGCCGAACAGGAAGTTGGCGGCCAGACCGGCCACGGGGTCGCGGTCGTCGCGCGTGCCCGCGATCCAGTACAGGGCCCAGATCACGGTGCTGGCCAGGGCCAGGGCCACGCCCAGGGGGTCGGAGAAGCGCATGGACAGCGGGTCGCCGTGGGTGGAGATGACCACCACCCCCGAGTAGCTCACCAGGAGCGCCGCCAGCTCGCGCAGGCCCAGGCGCTGGCCCAGGAGCGGCACGGAGAACAGGGCCAGGGTCACGGCCCAGGTGTAGTTCAGGGGCTGGGCCTCCTGCGCGGGCAACAGGTTGTAGGCCTTGAACAGGATCATGTAGTAGATGAACGGGTTCAGCGCGCCCAGCCCGGCGGATCGGAGCCACTGCCCGCGGCTCATGGCCGCCAGCAGCCCGAGCCGCCCGCGCGCCGCGAGGATGGCCAGTAGCACGGCCAGGGACGCGGCGCTGGCGTAGAGCAGGAGCTGCACCGGCTCCATGACCCTCAGCGAGAGCTTGAAGGCGCTGGCCACGGTGGACCACAGGGCCACGGTGGCCAGCGCGTAGTAATATGCCTTGTTCTGGTCGGTCACGAGGGTTCGAATCCTCTTGGTGAGGCCTGCGGCGCCACGGGATTCCGCAGAGCTTTCGGCGCGCGGGGAACTCCCGGGAGTCCTCTACGCGGCGGAGAATTTTTCCAAATAAACAAGGGTCAAGCCCGGCGCGGCCTGGCGTTGCTGGAACCTGACGTAGCCCTTCCGTTCATACAACGAGAGATTTTTGGCGCTCCTGTCGCTGGTGAACAATTCGTAACGGGGCCGGGGACACTGTCTTTCAATCTCCGTCAGCAATCTGCTGCCGATGCCTTGGCCTTGGAAATCCGGATGAACGATAAGTTTGCCTATTAACAGTGTGTCGTCATCTGGCCGCCCTCGTACCGAACCGATGATCTTTCCTTCCTTGTCGACTGCCTTGAGAATGACCCCTTCCCGAAATTGCCGTTCCACATCGTCGAGGGTCTCCTCCAGGGGTGGAATGGAAAAGTTGTTGAGCAATATCGCCTCACTTTGGTAAGCGATGTATTGCAGCTCCAATATTTTTTTCAGGTCTTTTCTTTTTGCGCTTGTAATGTGTATCGCATGCATCGTGTCATCCTTTGTCTGTTGTCAGTGCTGGACGCAGTTACATGGGCGACGTGAGGTGGTTGTTGGATGTGCTTTGGCCTTTGGTGCAGCACGTGAATGCACCTGTGTATTGCAAAAAAATTCGTTGACGTTCCACAGCAACACGCAGACGGTCGTTCCGGGTGGTTTATACGACTACGTGCTTTTTGATGAAGCTTACGACTTCATCCGGCGTGTCCAGCACTGTCAGCAGGTCCAGGTCCTGCTCCCCGGCGAAGCCGCCCGCGATGAGGCGCTGGCGGATCCAGTCCAGCAGGCCGCCCCAGTAGTCGCTGTCGTAGAGGATGATGGGGAAGCGCTTGATGCGCAGGGTCTGGATCAGCACCAGGGCCTCGGAGAGTTCGTCCAGGGTGCCGAAGCCGCCGGGCATGGCGATGTAGGCCATGGCGTACTTCACGAACATCAGCTTGCGCACGAAGAAGTAGTTGAAGTCCACGCGCCGGGTCAGGAAGGCGTTGGACTCCTGCTCCATGGGCAGGTGGATGTGCAGGCCCACGGACTCGCCCCCGGCCTCGGTGGCTCCCTTGTTGGCGGCCTCCATGAGGCCCGGGCCGCCGCCCGAGATCACGGTGTAGCCCGCGCGGGCCAGCTTGGAGGCGATCTCCTCGGTCTGCCGGTAGATGGGCGAGTCGGGCTTGATGCGCGCCGAGCCGAAGATGGAAACGCCGTTCTTGATATCGTTCATGGTGTCGAAGCCGTCCACGATCTCGGCCATGATCTTGAACAGGCGCCAGGATTCGTTCATGGACAGTTCGTCGATGAGGAACTGCTTTCTGTCTGCCACGGAGAGCTCCTTGGGGATTGTTGACGCGCCTTTACAGGGCGAGCCCCGGTTGGGTATGTGAATATTTCCGTCTGGGACCAGTAATCCTTTTTCCCCGAATTTGGAACCGCGGCGGCCCGGGGCTCCCGGCCGCCAATGAGGACCCGATCCATGAAGATACAGTTTCTGGGCGCAGCCAAGACCGTCACGGGCTCCTGCCATATGATGGAGACGGGCGGCCACCGCTTTGCCGTGGATTGCGGCATGCACCAGGGCAACGCGGAGATCGAGAAGCGCAACTACGACACCTTCAAGTACGATCCCGGCAACATCGAGTTCTTCCTCATCACCCACGCCCACATCGACCATTCCGGGCTCCTGCCGCGCATGGCCGCCGACGGGTTCCAGGGCGACATCTACTGCACCCCGCCCACCCGCGACCTCCTGGAGATCATGCTCCGGGACAGCGCCCACATCCAGGAGATGGAGGCCGAGTGGCGCAATCGCAAGAACCAGCGCCACGGCAGAAACCTGATCCAGCCGTTGTATTCCATGGCCGACGCGGAAAAGGCCCTGGGCATGATCCGCACCGTGGACTACGACAAATCCTTCTCCCCCTTCCCCGAACTCACGGTGACCTACCGCGACGCCGGGCACATCCTGGGCTCGGCCTTTGCGGAGCTCTGCGTGCAGGAGGAGGGCGGCGAATTCAAGGCCGTGTTTTCCGGGGACCTGGGGCGGCCCGACCAGCTACTCCTCAACGACCCCAGCGTGATCCGCGACGCCCACTACCTGTTCATGGAGTCCACCTACGGGGACCGCGATCACAAGGACAAGGGCACCAGCCGTGATGAACTGGCCGCGGCCATCGCCTACGCCCATTCCCACGGGGAGAAGGTCATCATCCCGGCCTTCGCCGTGGAGCGCACCCAGGAAATCCTCTATTCCCTGTATCTTCTGGAAAAGGACGGACGCTTGCCCGCGGACATGCCCGTGTACGTGGACAGCCCCATGGCCATCAAGGCCACGGAGGTCTTCCGCAAATATCCCCAATACTTCGACGAGGAGACCACGGCCATCCTGGACTCGGGCGAGGATCCGCTGAAGCTCTCCAACCTGAAGTTCACGCCCACCACGGCCCAGTCCCAGGCCATCAACCTGAGCGGCGGCCCGGCCGTGGTCATCTCAGCCAGCGGCATGTGCAACGCGGGGCGCATCAAGCACCACCTGCGCCACAACCTCTGGCGTCCCGGGGCCAGCGTGGTCTTCGTGGGCTACCAGGGCAAGGGCACGCCCGGCCGCCGCATCGTGGACGGGGCCGAGAGCATCCGCATCTTCGGCGAGGACATCGCGGTCAAGGCCAAAATCTTCACCATCGGCGGGTTTTCGGCCCATGCCGGGCAGTCGGAGATGCTCGACTGGCTCAAGCACTTCACCACCCCGGAGATGAAGGTCTTCCTGGTGCACGGCGAAAATCGCAAGCAGCGCACCCTGGCCCGGCTCATCGAGGAGCGCTTCAAACTGGAGGTGCATATCCCGGAATACCTGGAGATCTGCACACTGACGCCGGGGCAGCCCCTGGCCATGGAGCTGGACCGCGAGGCCTCGGCCCCGCGCATCGACTGGTCCTTCCTCCTGGGTCAGACCGAGGCCCAGCTCGGCGTGCTGCGCGAGCGCGTGGGGGCCATCGAGGGCAAGAACTGGATCGACCAGACGGAATTGCGCGACAGGCTCCTGGAGATCAACAAGGATCTGTTGGCGTTGGCGTCTGAGACGTAAGTGGTTTTCTGAAGAGGATTTTTGGAGAGCGGGGAGTCGTGGCGCGGGGGTATGCGTGTCCGGCTTCCCGCCTTTTTTGTGGTGAGGGGGGAGTCGTGGTGCAAAACCAATTGTGCCCTCCCACCCACCCACCGCGTTCCCTCGCGGGTAGGGCGTTGGTTTGTCGGGAATGATGGGGGAGGTGATGCGGCCGCGCCCATGCGG
>NZ_JBTVWW010000046.1:0-10310 GCF_054819825.1 Desulfocurvus sp. DL1XJH-121 | reverse complement strand
GTGCGTGATCAAAACATGAAGACCAACGACATTCCGGCTTGACGAGAGACACACATGCTCTGCAATCCCCTGCCCCCTTTTTGGAGTGGGGGCGTTACCGGGCCAAAGATGCTGCTGGACACCGCCAAGGCGTGTCCTCCCATGAAAGCCATGCGAGTCGGCGGGGCAGGGGCTTTGGCGGGGCTACGCGATACGCCTCCGCGTCGCGCCGATGATCTGAGTTGTTGGACGCCAAGTTGCTGTTGCGCAAAACCAAACGTGCCCTCCCACCCTCCCGCCGCGTTCCGCAACAGGTATGAGGGGGTGGTTTTGGGGGAGGGTATTTAGTGTTGCGGGCGCGGGGCGCGGGAGAGGCGCGCTCCCTTCGAAGGATTTCCCCCGCCGCGCGGCTTCGCCGCAGAGGCGGGACAAATCCAGGCGGTCGCACACCTCTCCCGCGCCCCGCGCCAGGGCACCGACGGAAAGCCTCCCGGGCCGAGAACGCGACGGGGAAAAAGAAGAAGTATCCTACCTGACGATGTGGAAGGGGTACTGGCTGAAATCATACCTTGCCCCGTGCCGGCGCACTGCTTGCGCCAAACCCTTCGGGACTCCCAAAGCCCCGGCGCGCTGCCCGGCGCAGCGGCTGTGATGGAAATCAGCGAAGCGAAGCCGGGCTCGTGCGACGGGGCGGCATCACCTGTGCCGCGACACGAGGGGAAGAATCAACAAGGGACCGCACCACCGTGATGCCTCAGCGCCCCATGCGGGTACGGGGGGCGCAGCGGCTGTGATGGTAATCAACGAAGCGAAGCCCCCCGTACCCGCCCGGGGCGCGGCCGCGCCATCTCCCCCATCATTCCCGACAAACAAACGCCCTACCCGCGAGGGAGCGCGGCGGGAGGGGAGGGAGGGCACCAGTGGTTTTGCACCACGACAAAAAAAGCCCGGCCCCCCATCCTCCAAACCCATTTTATGGAAGAAGCGACTCGTTCACCGGCCCGTTTTGTCCATTGACCCGAAATCCTTTCATACCCTGGATTTCCCTGGTATTCTCGACTTCGTTCAAGGCTTGAGAACGGAGACATGCACATGTTGCTTGGAATAGACGTAGGCGGGACGCACACCGACGCGGTGGTGCTGGACCGGGGCAAGGTTCTGGCCGAGGCCAAGGTGGCCACGGACCATGACGATCTGCTGACATCCATCCGCGCGGCCCTGGGGGCGGTGCTCGAGGGCGTGGACCCCGGGGACATCCGCACGGTGAACCTGTCCACCACCCTGTCCACCAACGCCATCGTGGAGAGCAAAACCGAGGAAGTGGGCCTGCTGGTCTCGGCCGGGCCGGGCATCGACCCGGAAAACTATCGCGTGGGCGGCCGGTTCCACGTGCTCTCGGGCTCCGTGGACCACCGGGGCACCGTAATCGCCTCCCTGGACCCCAACGAGATCGAACAGGCCATGGAGGAATGCCGCGCCGCGGGCATCCGGGCCTTCGCCGCGGTGACCAAGTTCTCACCGCGCAACCCGGACCAGGAAAACGCCCTGGCCGCCGCCCTGGACGGGCGGGCCGACTTCACCACCCTGGGGCACACCCTGTCTGGGGTGCTCAACTTCCCCCGGCGCATTGCCACGGCCTACTTCAACAGCGCGGTCTGGCGCACGTACAACGATTTCGCACTGGCCGTGCGCGAATCTCTGGACAAATTCGGGCTCGACGCCGACATCAACGTGCTCAAGGCCGACGGCGGCACCATGCCGCTCTCGGCCTCGGCCCAGTTCCCGGTGCAATCCATCCTCTCGGGCCCGGCGGCCAGCGTCATGGGCATGATCGCCCTCTGCGACATCCGCGAAGACTGCGTGACCCTGGACATCGGCGGCACCACCACGGACATCTCGGTGTTCGCGGGCGGCTCGCCCGTGGTGGAGGAGGAGGGCATGACCGTGGGCTCGTACCCCACCCTGGTCAAGGCCCTGAAGATCCGCTCCATCGGCGTGGGCGGCGATTCGCGCATCCGCGCGCGCGCCGACGGCACCGTGACCGTGGGCCCGGACCGCCAGGGCCCGGCCCTGGCCAACTGCGGCCCCAAAGAGGCCGAGGGCAGGCGGCCCTGTTCCGCCGCGCTCACCGACGCCCTGAACTACCTGGGCCTGTCGGATTTCGGTGACGTCGAGGCCTCGCGCGCGGGCATCGAAAAGCTGGCCGAACTCTGGGACATGGCCCCGGAGCGCCTGGCGCGCAAGGCCGTGGCCCGGGCCGTGGGAACCATCCGCGAGGCGGCCCGGGACATGGTGGACGAAATCAACGCCAAGCCCGTGTACACCATCCGCGAAATCTTGAAGGGCAAGCGCATCCGCCCGGCGCGCTGCTACGTCATGGGCGGCCCGGCCAAGGCCATGGCCCTGCAGCTGGAACAGGCCCTGGAAATGCCCGTGGACCTGCCCGGACACCACGCCGTGGCCAACGCCATCGGCGCGGCCCTGACCAGGCCCACCGTGGACCTGGAGCTGTTCGCGGACACGGAAAAAGGCCGCATGTTCATCCCCGGGCTGGACGTGGCCCGGGACATCCCGCGTTCCTACACCCTGGACCAGGCCCAAAAGGACGCCCTGGCGGCCATGGTCGACTACCTGGCGGGCGCGGGCGCACAGGGCGTGGAGCCCGAGATCACCGAGGCCGAGTCCTTCAACATGGTGGACTACTCCGGCACCTCGGGCCGCAACATCCGCGTCAAATGCCAGGTCCGTCCAGGGATCGTCACCCAGGCCAAGGACTAAGCAATTTTGCCTCCGGCGGCTCAAGGGGGTACCCCCCTTGAGAATCCCTACAGGGGCATATTTCGGACCACACCCCACCCAAATAAAAAGGTCTTTTGGGAGGGGAGGGGGGTCCGGGGGGAGGGGACCCTTTTCTCCTCAAGAAAAGGGTCCCCTCCCCCCGGCAAGCCCCGCATAACGGAGCCATCCATGTTGGAAGCCAAGAACAGACTGGGCATCGTATTCTTTCCGGCCTTTGACTGGGCCATCAGCCCCACGCATCCGGAACGCGAGGAGCGCCTGCTGTACACGCAGGACCAGCTGCGCGAGGAGGGGCTGTTCGACATCGACGGCGTGACCGAGCACAAGCCCGAGGTAGCCGAGCTCGCGGACGTGGAGCGGGTGCATTTCTGTCTGCCCGACGCGCAGTCCATGGTCACCAAGTCGCATCTGATCTCCGCGGGCGGGGCCATCACGGCCGCGCGCCTGGTGATGGAGAAGGAGCAGGACAAGGCCTTCGCCATGGTCCGGCCCCCGGGGCACCACGCCATGCGCTTCGTGCACGGCAACCGGGGCTTCTGCAACGTGAACATCGAGGCCATGATGCTGGAGTGGGTCCGCGAGGCCTACGGCCAGCGCCGCGTGGCCATCGTGGACACGGACTGCCACCATGGGGACGGCACCCAGGACATCTACTGGAACGACCCCAACACCCTGTTCATCTCCCTGCACCAGGACGGCCGCACCCTGTATCCGGGCTCGGGCTTTCCTCTTGATCTGGGCGGCCCGGGCGGCTTCGGCAAGACCATCAACATCCCCCTGCCCCCGGGCACGGGGGACGAGGGCATCCTGCACGTCATCGACAACGTGGTGCTGCCGCTCTTGGCGGACTTCAAGCCCGACCTGGTGATCAACTCCGCGGGCCAGGACAACCATTTCTCCGACCCCATCACGAACATGAACTTCTCGGCCCAGGGTTACGCCCTGCTCAACGAGAAGCTGAATCCGGACATCGCGGTGCTGGAGGGCGGCTACGCCATCCAGGGGGCCCTGCCCTACGTGAACCTGGGCATCTGCCTGGCCATGGCCGGGCTGGACTATTCCGGGGTGCGCGAGCCGTCCTACGACCCCGCGCGCCTGCGCCAGGATCCCAAGATCACGGACTACGTGAAGCGCCTTTCCGACGAGATCCGCGAACTGTACTTCACCCCCCCGCGCGACAAGATCCAGGGCGAGATGACCGCCGAGGGCTTCCTGGTGCGCCACAAGGACATCTACTACGACACCGACGGCATCAGCGAGTCCCAGGTGCAGTCCACCCTGGTCTGCGACCACTGCCCCGGGGTGGTGCGCACGGAGTCCTGGTCCACCCTGAACCCGCTCTCCGTGGGCGTGGAGATCCCCATCGACGCCTGCGAACGCTGCCACGCCAAGGGCCTGCAGCTGTTCGAGGAGGCCCAGGTCAAGGGCAGCTACCGCTACATCCAACTCATGGACCGCAAGGGCAGGAACTACCGCCAGTTCGGCTTCTAGGCTCCCGTCGCCGCGACGGTTTTCCAGGGCCGCAACCCCGCGCGGGGGATGCGGCCTTTCGCGTTGCGCCCCGGACAAATATCGGCGGAGCAAATGAAAATTTCTTGACATGATTTTTACTAAACAGATAGAAATTAGACATTGAATTGTTCTTTTAGAAAATCCAGACCCGATATTTAAGGAACAACCATGAACAGAGCCGACCGCAAGGATCTCCCGGAACAGGACCAGCGTCTTGTGTCCCTCCTGGCCGAGGACGGCCAGCTCTCCGCCGGGGCCCTGTCCGAGCGCATGGGCGTGACCAGCCCCACGGTGCGCACCCGTCTGAAGAATCTGCTACACTCGGGCATGCTCAAAGTGGCCGGGCTGGTGGATCCCATGAAAATCCGCGGCCTGGAAGTGGCCCTGGTGGGCATCAACGTCCAGACCCATTCCAAGATGGACGACATGGTGGAGAAGATCGCCAACCTGGACAGGATCAACTGGGTGGCCGTGGTCACGGGCCGCTACGACATCATCGTCGAGGCCACGCTCCTGGAGGGCATGGACGACCTCTACAGCTTCATCAACGAGGACCTCTCCAACCTCGGAGGGGTCAGTTCCTCGGAGTCCTTCATGGTCATGAAGGCCAAGCGAAAATGGATACTGCTGCCGCGCTCCGTGCGCGACCGCTTCAGCAAATAGCCGACCCGCCCGCATCGCGGGATAAACAAATCTAAGAGAGGGCAAAGCCATGATTGTTGGAATTCCCAAGGAAATCAAGACGTTGGAAAATCGTGTCTCCATGACCCCCGGCGGGGTGGAGACCCTGGTTCGCCGTGGCCACACCGTGCTGGTGGAGGCCGGAGCCGGCGTGGGCAGCGGCCTGGCCGATGCGGAGTACGAGGCCGCCGGCGCCAAGCTGGTGACCGCCGAGGAGGCCTGGGCCGCCGAGATGGTGGTCAAGGTCAAGGAACCCGTGGCCGCGGAGTACAAGTTCCTGCGCGAGGACCTCCTGCTCTTCACCTACCTGCACCTGGCCGCCGACAAACCCCAGACCGACGCGCTCCTTAACGGCGGCACCACGGCCGTGGCCTACGAGACCGTGCAGCTGCCCGACGGCTCCCTGCCGCTGTTGACCCCCATGAGCGAAGTCGCCGGCCGCATGGCCACCCAGGTGGGCGCGCACTACCTGGAGAAATCCCAGGGCGGACGCGGCATCCTGTTGGGCGGCGTGCCCGGCGTAACCCCCGGCGCGGTGGTCATCCTGGGCGCGGGCATAGTGGGCACCAACGCGGCCAAGATCGCCCTGGGCATGGGCGCCCAGGTCACGGTGCTGGACATCAGCCACAAGCGCCTGACCTACATGGACGACGTGTTCGGCGGCCGCCTCATCACCATGACCTCCACCGAGCCCAACATCCGCAAGGCCGTGCAGTTCGCCGACCTGCTCATCGGCTCCGTGCTCATCCCCGGCGCCAAGGCCCCCAACCTGGTGACCCGCAACATGATCTCCACCATGAAGGAAGGCTCCGTGGTGGTGGACGTGGCCGTGGACCAGGGCGGCTGCATTGAGACCACCAAGCCCACCACCCACACCGACCCCACCTTCCTGGTGGACGGCGTGGTGCATTACGGAGTGACGAACATGCCCGGCGCGGTGCCCCGCACCTCCACCTTCGCTCTGGCCAACCAGACTCTGCCCTACGCCATCAAGCTGGCCGACAAGGGCCTTGAGGCCATCAAGGAAGACCCGGCCCTGCAACTCGGCCTGAACACCCACAAGGGCAAGCTGACCTTCGCCGCCGTTGGCGAGGCCTTCGGCATCGAAACAGCCGCCCCCCTGCAGGTTCTGTAACCACGGTACCGCGCTTTGAGCATTCGGGCCCCCGCTTCCGGCAAGGAGGCGGGGGCCCTTGTCTTGGGCCGACAGGTTATCAGCCCTTGCCGGGCAAGGGTTCTCCGCCTCCCGGGCAGGAGGCGAAGACTGTTCCCCGGACGCAAAATCCGCTCCCCGAAGCCAAAAGCCGCATGGGCGGCGGGCCCGTGCGCATGGCCGCCCAACATGCCGGGACTTGACAAAACACGGCCGCGCGGCACATGGAAGCCGGGGAACCCTTGGCTGATGAGCGTTCCCCCGGAGCCCGATGAAACGAATCCTCTTCCTTGTTGTCCTCTGCCTGGCGGCTAGCGCCGCCTTGCCCATCCCCGGCCTGGCCTTCGGCCCGGGGGAGAGCGGCTTGCGCCTGGTCTACGCCGAGCGCGCGGGCGACGTCTCCACCAGCAAGGAATACCTGGTGGAAAAAACAGCCTCGGGCTACCGCATCCAGCTTTTCAACCAGGGCGTGAAGCGGACCATCGTCTGCGACGAGAACCTGGACACCGTGCTGGAGGAATACGCCGCCCCGGACAGCGGGGACGAGCTGACCTTCCGCCGCCAGGAGGGCGGCCTGCGCCTCACGGGCACGCTGGACGGCAAATCCATGGACCAGGAATTCCCCATGGACGGAGTCTGGTACGGCTCGGTGCTGCTGCTCAGCGACTTCGTGCTCTCCGGCCGGGAGAAGACGGAGTTCTACGTGACCAAGCCCGAGGAGGAGCAGGTGGTCAAGCTGGTGGCGATCCGCGAAGGCACGGAAGAGGTGAAGGCGGGGGACAAGAGCTTCCAGGCGGTGAAGGTCAAATACACCGTGCCGGGCATACGGGGCATGTTCTGGAAGTCCTACTACTGGTACAGGGCCTCCGACGGCCTGCTGGTGAAGACGGAGGAGACCCGGGGCATGCCCGGGACGCCCACGGTGCGGGCCGAGCTCATGACCGAGAGCGAACTGCCCGCGCAGCCGTCCCTGGCGGCGCTGCGCTAGTCGGCGTTGTCCCGGGGGGCGGATTTGGGCCGGCGCTTCTCGCCATAGGCCACCCGCGCCTCCCAGACCTTGTGGCCGACCTTCTTGCCCAGATCGGCCTGGCGGGACTTGAGCAGGGCCTCGGCGGCCTCCTGGTTGCCCTCCATCTTGAGGAGCGTGGCGCTTTCCAGGTCGCGCAGGTACCGCTCGCATTCATGGACCACGCCCGAGAGATCGAGCTTTTCCAGTTCCTCGGGCACCCTGACGGATCGGACTTTGCGCGGCATGAGGGACCTCCTGCCATCCGCAATACAAGATGATGACGATTTGTCAACAGGAGCCCCGGTCGATCCCGCCGCAGGTGAAGAATACGGATTTCAACACGGCTTGTAGCCAAAACAGGCGAACCATGGCAGAATCCAAGCGATTCGCCACGCACGACTTTGAGGAGGAAAAACGACATTATGAGTGAAAACGGCAGCATTTTCGGGTTGAGCCCCAAGGGCGGCTCCCCGAAGAAGCCCGCGGAAAAACCGCGCCCGGAGAGCGACAAGGAACAGCAGGCCGCCCAACAGCAGGCCCCCAAGGAACCCTCCAAGGACGACGGCCCCGCCGAGCAGGAATCCAAGCAGCCCCAGGACGCCGCGCAGGAGCCCAAGATAGAGGCCCCGCGCAAGAAGCGTCCCCCCAGAAAAAGAAAACCCAAACCCAAGACCGAGCCTGCGACCGCCGAGGCGGCCCCGGCCCCCGACGTGCTGCCCGAGACCGCCCAGGGCCCAGCGTCCGTGGAGGCCCTGCGCTACGCCATGTCCTTCCGCGAAGCGGCCAGGGCCGGACAGGCCGACGAGGAGCCCGAAGCGATCGCCCCCGAGGAAGCCGACGAGGCCGAAGCCGCTGAAGCGCCTGAGGCTCCGGCCGGGCCGGCCGAGGAAGAGGCTCCAGAAGCCCCTGAAGCCGAAGAGCCCAAGGCCCGCACCCATGTCGAGGCCTATGCGGCCTCGCGCCCGGACGACGTGGTGCAGCCCGAGGACTCCCTGCCCGAGACCAGCCTGGAGGAACTGCCCCAGGCCCTGCAGGACGCCTGCAAGCGCGCCGGCTGGAACCAACTCATGCCCGTGCAGGCCATGGCCGTTCCCTATCTCCTGTCCGGGCGCGACCTGATGATCCAGTCGCGCACGGGCAGCGGCAAGACGGGCGCCTTCACCCTGCCCATCCTGGACCGCATCGATCCCGAGCTGGATCAGTGCCAGGCCCTGGTGCTGGTGCCCACGCGCGAACTGGCCGTGCAGGTGGCCCACGAGGCCGCAGCCCTGTCCAAGGACACGGGCGTGCGCATCGCGGCGGTGTACGGCGGCACGGGCTACGGCCCGCAGCTGGACGCCCTGCGCGAGGGCGCGCACATGGTGGTGGGCACGCCCGGCCGCGTGCTGGACCACCTGCTCAGGCGCTCCCTGACCCTGGACGAGATCCGCATCCTGGTCTTCGACGAAGCCGACCGCATGCTGTCCATCGGCTTCTACCCGGACATGAAGCAGGTCCAGCGCTACCTGCCCGACCGCAAGGTCAACATGTTCATGACCTCGGCCACCTATCCGCCGCACGTGATGCGCCTGGCGGGTGAGTTCATGGAAAAGCCCCAGCTCCTGTCCCTGTCCCACGACAACGTGCACGTGGCCAACACCCCGCATTGCTTCTACGAAGTCAACGCCATGGAAAAGGACAGGACCCTGGTGCGCATCATCGAGACCGAGAATCCCGCCTCGGCCTTCATCTTCTGCAACACCAAGCAGAACGTGCACTACATCACCGCCGTGCTGCAGCGCTTCGGGTACGATGCGGACGAGCTGTCCGGCGACCTGAACCAGAACAAGCGCGAGCAGGTCCTGGGCCGCATCCGGCGCGGGGACCTGCGCTTCCTGGTGGCCACGGACGTGGCCGCGCGCGGCATCGACATCCCGGACCTGTCCCACGTGATCCTCTACGAACCCCCGGAGGACCACGAGGTCTACATCCACCGCGCGGGCCGCACGGGCCGCGCCGGAGCCTCGGGCGAGGTCATCTCCCTGGTGGACGTGATGGAGAAGCTGGCCCTGGAGAAGATCGGCAGGACCTACAAGATCAACTTCGAGAAACGCGAGCCGCCCACGGACGAGGACGTGCAGAAGATGGTCTCCCATCGCATGACCGCGCTCCTGGAAAGCCGCATGCGCGGCCTGGACAACGTGCAGCGCGAGCGCCTGTCGCGCTACGAGGCCCTCACCGCCACCCTCAACGAGACCGAGGACGGCCGCTCCCTGGTGGCCATGCTCCTGGACAACGTGTACATGCCCACCCTGCGCAACGCGCCCGCCGCGCCCACGGAAGAGCGCAGGTCCGGCGGCCAGCAGCGCACACGCAAGCCGCGCCCGCCCAGGGACGACAGGCCGCAGGAGCCGAGCCGCACCGAGGCCGCGCCCGGGGCCGGGGCCGACGAGGCCCAGGACGACCCGTCCAAGCCCAAGCGCAAGCGGCGGCCGAGAAAGCGCAGACGCAAAAAGCCCGGCGAGGGCGGCGGCGAGCCGAACGGCAACATGGCCTAGGGCGCGAAGACAAAAAACAGCAGGGGAGACCGATGAGGGCTCCCCTGTTTTTTTGGGTAAGGGGGGCCAGCCGGTTCAGGCGCTTGCGCATTTGAACCAGCTGGCAAAGGGGCCAGGGGGCGAGCCCCCCAGGCCCCTGGACTCCCCTGCCCCCCTCTTGGGGTGGAGGCGATACCGCACCCACAAACAAAACGGAGACGCCAAGGCGTGTCCAACCATAATGCCACGCGTGTCGGCGGGGCAGGGGCTTTGGCGGGGCTACGCGATACGCCTCCGCGTCGCCCCGATGATCTGATTGGCCGGACGCCAGCCTGTTGTTATGCAAAACCAAACGTGCCCTCCCGCCGCGTTCCGCAACAGGTATGAGGGGGGGCTTTGGGAAGGCTCAATGGTGCTGCGGTCGCGTAGCGCGGGAGAGGCGCGCTCCCTTCGAAGGATTTCCCCCGCCGTGCGGCTTCGCCGCAGGGGCGGGACAAATCCAGGCGGTCGCGAACCTCTCCCGCGCCACGCGCCAGGGCACCGACGGAAAGCCTCCCGATCCGAAAACGCGACAGGGAAAAATAAAGGGGCTGTCCTAGCTAAGAGCTTCTACAGCCGTTTTTTAGTCCATTGTTTCAGTTGGTTGAGTAGTCTCTTGTGG
>NZ_JBTVWW010000045.1:0-10457 GCF_054819825.1 Desulfocurvus sp. DL1XJH-121 | reverse complement strand
ACCACAAGAGACTACTCAACAAACTGAAACAATGGACTAAAAAACGGCTGTAGAAGCTCTTAGCTAGGACAGCCCCTTATTTATAAAGATTCCAAAGGGGATTATCCCCTTTGGCGGGGGGCCGGGGGGCGGCGCCCCCCGATTTTCCGGGCTAGTCCTCCACGCCAGCGGCCTTGAGGTCAGGCACGGCGTAGAGGTCGCCGCCGTGGCTGTCGTTGATGACCAGCACGGGGAAGTTTTCCACGCTGAGTTCGCGGATGGCCTCGGGGCCCAGGTCGTCAAAGGCGATGACCTGGGCGGCGGTGATGCATTTGGAGAGCAGCGCGCCCGCGCCGCCGGTTGCGCCGAGGTACACGGCGGTATGCTCCTTGAGGGCGGCCTTGACCTCGGGGCTGCGCTTGCCCTTGCCGATGGAGGCCTTCTGGCCCATGGCGTGCAGCCGGGGCGCGAAGGAGTCCATGCGGTAGCTGGTGGTGGGCCCGGCGGAGCCGATGGGCAGTCCCGGGGGCGCGGGGCTGGGGCCCACGTAGTAGATGATTGAGCCGTTGATATCGAAGGGCGGGGTCTCGCCCCTGTCGATCATGTCCATGAGCCGCTTGTGCGCGGCGTCGCGGGCCGTGTAGATGGTGCCGGTGATGAACACCACGTCCCCGGCGCGCAGCTCGCGCACGGCCTCGTCGGTCAGCGGGGTGGTCAATTTGCGCTCGGCCATCAGAACACCACCTCCTTGTGCCGGATACAGTGGCACTGGACGTTCACGGCCAGGGGCAGGCTGGCGATGTGGCAGGGGGCCGTCTCGATCTTCACGCCCAGGCAGGTGGTCTTGCCGCCCAGGCCCATGGGCCCGACGCCCAGCTTGTTCACGGCCGCGAGGAGCTCGTCCTCCATGGCCGCGAGCTTGGGATCGGGGTTCGTGTCCTCCAGGTTACGCAGCAGCGCGCGCTTGGCCAGGATGGGCGCGGTGTCGAAGGAGCCGCCCACGCCGATGCCCAGCATGATGGGCGGGCAGGGGTTGGGCCCGGCCTCGGCCACGCGGCGCAGCACGTATTCCTTGACGCCCTTCCAGCCCTGGGCCGGGGTGAGCATGGTCACGCGGGACATGTTCTCCGCGCCGCCGCCCTTGGGCAGGCAGCGCACGGTGATGCGGTCGCCGGGCACGTAGCTGAAATGGATCACGGCCGGGGAGTTGTCGCCCCTGTTGGCGCGGGTGAACGGGTCGCAGGAGGACTTGCGCAGAAAGCCCTCCTCGTAGCCCTGGATCATGCCCTGGTTGATGGCGTCCGTGAGGGAGCCCTCGACGTGCACGTCCTCGCCCACGTCCACGAAGAACACGGCCAGGCCGCAGTCCTGGCACAGGGGCAGGCCCGTCTCCTCGGCCAGCTCGTAGTTCTCCAGCAGCTGGCGAAAGACTTCCTTGGCCGCCGGGGCGTCCTCGGCCTCCAGGCCCGCCTTGAGGGCGCGCTTCACGTCGCCCGGCAGAAAGACGTTGGCCTCTCGGCACATGGCCGCCACGGGGGCGACGAGATCCGCAGCCTGTATGGTTCGCATGGTGCGTCACTCCTTTGAGGGGTACGAGCCCGGGCAGGCCGGGCCGGGATCGGCCCGCGCGGGCCGCAGAAAGAAAATTCCGCAAACCCGCGACAATGGCAAGGGCCGCGTGCGCCCCCGGCGCACGCGGCCCGCGAAAGATTGCTGAAATCCGGACGCGCCGGGGCCTGGTTCTCGCGCCCTATTTCTTCGCAAAGGGCAGGAAGCGGCGGATGGCCGTGAAGCCCATCTTGCGCCGCAGGAACCCGAGCTGGTCCTGCAGGGGCAGGTTCTTGGGGCAGACGTCCTCGCAGCCCAACAGCCCCATGCAGCCGAAGATGCCCTCGTCCGTGCCGATGATCTCGAAATAGTCCTTGTCCGTGCGCTTGTCCCGGGGGTCCAGGGCGAAGCGGGCCACGCGGTTCAGGGCCACGGCGCCCATGAAATCCCGGCGCATCCGCGCGGTGCCGCAGCCCGCCACGCAGCAGCCGCATTCCACGCAGCGCTCCAGCTCGTAGATCTCCTCGGCCAGGGAGTTCTCCATGCGCGCCTCCTCGGCCTGCGGGTCGAACTCCTCGTCGGTGTGGATCCAGCTCTCAACCTTCTGGTACATCTCGCGGAACCAAGTGCCCGTGTCCACGGACAAATCGCCCACCAGCTTGAACACCGGCAGGGGCAGGAGCGTGATCTCCCCGGGCAGGTCCTTGGTCTTGGTGCGGCAGGCCAGGCCCGGGCGGCCGTTGATGAGCATGCCGCAGGCCCCGCAGATGCCCGCGCGGCAGCAGAAGTCGAATTGCAGGGACGGGTCCCGCTCCTCGCGGATGGTGTTCAGGGCGATGAACAGGGTCATGGACGGGATCTCGGGCAGCACGAAGCTGTCCATGTGCGGGCTGCTCGCCGGGTCCATGGGATTGTAGCGGAAGACGTTGAATGTCAGGGTGCGCGCCATGTCTAGCCCTCCTTCCCGGCAGGCGGATTGTCCATGGGGATGATGCTGCCGCCGCCGTAGCCCCGGTCTCCCGGGGGAATCTCGAAGGACGGGGTGGCGGGCTCGTAGTCCAGGGTGGGCAGGTCGTCGCCCTCGTGCTTCCAGGTGGCCAGGGTGCGCGAGAGCCAGTCGCGGTCGTTGCGCTCGGGGAAATCCTCGCGGGCGTGGGAGCCGCGCGACTCGGTGCGCTTGAGGGCTCCGTGGGCCACGCACAGGGCCAGGCGCACCATGCCCGGCAGCTTCAGGGCCATGGCCAGCTCGGGGTTCGCGCCCAGGCCGTCGGACTTGAGCCCCAGCTTGCGCGCACGGGCCAGGACATCCTGGAGCTTGAACACGGCCTGCTCCAGGCCCTCCTGGGTGCGGAAGATGTGCGCGCCCTCCTCCAGGGCGTCCTGCATGGCCTGGCGCACGGCGTAGACGTTCTCCGTGCCGTTGCGCCCGGTGCGCAGGGCCTCGATGCGGTCGCTGTCCTTGGCCAGGGCGTCGCGCACCTGGGCCGTGGAGTACACGGCCTCGGCCCCCTGCAAATATTCCACGACCTTGCGGCCCACGATCATGCCCGCCACCACGGTTTCGGCCAGGGAGTTGCCGCCCAGGCGGTTGAAGCCGTGCAGGTCCCAGCACGCGGCCTCGCCCGCGGCGAAGAGCCCGTCCAGGCCGTAGGCCGAGCCGTCCTTGTCGGTGCGCACGCCGCCCATGCTGTAGTGCTGCACGGGCTTCACGGGGATCAGCTGGTGCACCGGGTCGATGCCCAGGAAATTCTGGCAGATCTCGTCCACCTCGCGCAGCTTGCCCCGGATGTGCTCCTCGCCCAGGTGGCGGATGTCCAGCCAGAGGTGCTTGCCGTAGGGGCTGTCCACGCCCTTGCCCTGGCGAATGTGGTGCATCATCCAGCGCGAGACCACGTCCCGCGAGGCCAGTTCGGCCTTTTCGGGCTCGTAGCCGTCCATGAAGCGCTTCTCGTCCACGTCCAGGAGCGTGCCCCCGTCGCCCCTACAGCCCTCGGTGACCAGGATGTAGGTGGGCACGATGCCCGTGGGGTGGAACTGCACGGCCTCCATGTTGCCCAGGGGCACGATGCCGGTGTCCAGGGCCGCCGCGTGCACAGCGCCCTCGCAGATCACGGCGTTGGTGGACTCGCGGTAGATGCGGCCGAACCCGCCCGAGGCGATGAGCACGGCCCGCGCCAGATAGGCGCGCAGCTCGCCGGTCTTCAAACAGCGGGCCACCGCGCCCACGCAGCGCTTGCCGTCGTGGATCAAGCTCAGGACCTCGGTCTTGTCGTGCACGTCCACGCCCATCATGGCCGCGCGATTGTCCATGGTGTAGAGCACGGTGTGGCCCGTGCCGTCGGAGGTGTAGCAGGTGCGCCACTTGGCCGTGCCGCCGAAGTTGCGCGCGGTGATCAGGCCGTGGTTCTTGGGGTCCTCGAACTTCTCGAAGCGCTGGCCGCCCTTGTAGTAGAAGCCCTTGCCCCCGACCACGCGGTTCCAGGGCACGCCCCAGTGGGCCATCTGACGCATGGCGATGGGCGCGCTGTTGCAGAACAGGCGGGCCACCTCCTGGTCGCAGCCCCAGTCGGAGCCCTTGACCGTGTCCAGGAAATGCACGTCCGGGGAGTCGCCCTCGCCCATGGCGCTGTTGCCGAGCGCCGCCTGCATGCCGCCCTGCGCGGCCGAGGAATGCGAGCGCCTGGCCGGGACGACGGACAGGCAGATGGCGTCGAACCCGGCCCCCGCGGCCTCGATGGCCACGCGTTCCCCGGCAAGGCCCGCGCCGATGCTCAAAAGATCAGTGGTGAAGGTCTGCATGGTCGGCTCCTCGGGTCGGGGTTACGGGGCCATGAACAGGAAACGGATGGTCGTCAGAAGGCCCATGCCCACGTACACGGCCAAGAGGATCTGCACCGCGCGCATGGCCTTGGCCCGGCCCGCGCGGAGCACGAAGCCCCACTTCACGCCGATGCGGTAGCAGCCGATCCAGGTATGCAGGGCCACGCAGACGAGCAGCGCGAGGTTGAAGAGCACGCCCGAGGCGCTGGCGAGGAAGGCCGCGCTCTTGGCCGCGCTGATGGGCAGGTCCGTGAGCACCGACCACATGTGGATCGCGCCCAGGAGCAGCACGATCATGCCCGTGGCGGCCTGCACCACCCAGAGCCAGGTGTCGCGGTGGCGCAGGGTGCGCGCGTGGGCCCAGATGGTCTTCTGCTCCAGGGTGCGGAAGGGCACCTTGCGCGCGGCGAGCACGAAATGGAACAGGAATAGCAGGGCCAGGGCCGGGCCGCCCACCTGGGCCAGATAGGTGGCCTCCAGGAATCCGGCCAGCCCGTCCAGGGCCCAGGAGCCCAGGAGCACGCTGGAGACAAGCAGCATATGGCAGATGATGAACAGGATCAGCGCCGCGCCGGAAAGCATCTGCAACCAGTCCAGGTATGCGGACGCGCGCGAGGGCCGGGTCACATGCAGGGTCGAGTCGGCAAGCGTCATCTCTCTCCTCCAGAATGGCCTAGTGGCGGGTTCACGGCTTCCGGGCGAGGCGCGCGGGGCGAGGCGCCCGGGTAGCTCCGGCCCCAGGGGGCGGGCAAAGGGAACTGGAATTTTCTGAACGGTTTGTTGCGGTTTGTCAATTGTAAGAGGACAAACGATACGGAGCCAAACCAGCGGCAAGGAAGGGCAAGGGATAACGCGGAAAGAGGAAGAATAGGGAAGGCAGGGGGCTCAAACGGCCCCCGGGAATCCGCCGGACCGAACCCAGGGGAGGCACAGGTCCGGCGGATCACGGAAAACGCTGAAACGCCTTACTCGGGCTTGAGAATCATGCTGAAGGACCGGGGCCCGGGCGAAAGCAGTTCGGAGAGCCTGTATTTGTCCCATTCGCCCAGTTCCTGATATCGCTCCCGCCAAGCATCGGGGATCAGTCCCAATCGCTCGCTGCCCTGCCCGATCATGTGCACGATGGAGAACCCGCTGGCCTCCACCAGCTTCTGCACGTCCGGGACCTCATAGGCCCTTTCGCAGGGATGGCAGAAGTGGTCGATCCACTGCGCGTTCAACTCGGGATAGTTCTCGCGGAAGGACGGAGACCAGGAGATGCCCTTGCGCTTCCTGTTGTAGTTGCGCCAGGCGTCGCGGATGGCGGCGTACACGTCGCGGGGCGAGGTCCGGGCCAGACGGTCGAACCAGTTGCTCTTTTTCTTCTCCACCAGCGCCCTGTAGTATTTGAAGCGCCGATCGTACGCCGTGAGGTCCGGCTCAAGGATGCTGAGCACTTCCTTGATGTCGAATTTTTCCTGGTCGCACCTCATCCCGTAGAGATGCATGGACAAGAACCCGTCGTCCTTGAGGTGCTTGCGCAGGTTCTGCAAGGCGCCCACCGGGTCGGCGCAATGATGGATCGTGCCCTGGGCCGAGATGATGTCGAACAGGCCATCGAAAGGCAGGGGATCGAGATAGGACCCCCTGGCGAAGTCCACCTTGGCCCCGTGCTTGGCCGCCAGTTGCCGGGCCACGCCAAGGGACGCGTCCGACAGGTCGAGGCCGAAGCATTCCCAGGCGGGGTGGCTCTTGGCCACGCCCACGGCGATGTGCCCGGTTCCGCAGCCCACATCGAGAAACCTGACCGCGCCGCGCCGGGACAGATCCGCGTCGATCCGGGCGAACACGAAGCTCAAATCCTTGAGATTGGCCCCCAGGTCAGGATACGGGGCGAATTCGTACATCGAACGAACCGATTTCTCATCCTCGTGGCGAGCCGACTTGTCCGTATCCATCTTGGCGTTGGAATAGAAGTTTGCCATTTGATCGTGCTCCGTTGGTCAACCTGTTTTCGCTTGCGGACTCATCGTCAGCCAATGGTCTTTGCCCCGGCACCCCGCATCGGCGCGTTGCAGGCCGTGCCGATGCCGCGAGCATCCAGAACTGTGACCGGCAACGCCTGAGGGCCATACCACCAGGGCAAGGGGCAGTGCAATCCCCGCGCTGCCTTCAATCCGGCACGGGCAGGGACACTGCGGCCTATTCCGCCAGATGCCCGATGGTCCGCCAGTCCAGGCCCAGGAGCCGGGCGGCCTCGCGGTCCAGGGCCAGGGGGACGGCCCCGGCCAGGAGCAGGCCCACGGGCGGGTCGCAGACGGGCCCGCCCAGATGGTATTCGGCCATGCCCACCGAGGCGTCCATGAGGGTCAGGGCCGGGGAGACGTAGGCGCAGAGGTCGCGGATGGACTGGTGCATGTACTGATGGAAGCGTGCCTTTTTCCAGGCCCCGTAGCTCCCGCCCCCGTAATGCTCGGGCGGGGCGAAGCCCATCATGTTCTTCATGGTCCCGGTGACCGTGGACAGGGAATGGGCCTTGAGCACGGGCAGGGAGACCACCGTGTGGGTGAAGGCCAGCTCGGGCAGCCACATTTCGGGGAACACCCGGCAGGCCGGGTTCTCGCGCCGCACCAGCGGGGCGTGGTTCAGGTCCACCAGGGGCAGGCCCAGGCGCGCGGCCATGCCCGCGTAGCCCAGGCGCTCGAAAACCTCGCCGGTCTCCAGGCCGCAGCCCGTGCCCTCCGCCACCACGATCTCGGCCCCGGGCGCGTGCGCGCGCACGTAACGCGCCACGGCCTCCGTCAGGGCCACGGGCGTGGTCACGGGCGGCTCCTTGGCCATGACCAGGTTGGGCTTGAGCAGCACCCGCTCCCGCCCGGCCAGGAACTCCCCGGCCCCGCAGGCGTCCAGTACCTCGGGCACCGAGGCCTCGAAGGACGCGAACCCCACGCTCACCAGATCGCGCACTGCCGCCCTTCCCGAACTAAAGATTCAACTCCACGCCCACGGGGCAGTGGTCCGAGCCCATGACGTCCTGCTCGATCCAGGCCCGCGCGACCTTCCCGCGCAGCTCCTCGGACACGAAGAAGTAGTCGATGCGCCACCCCGCGTTGCGCTTGCGCGCCCCGTAGCGGTAGGACCACCAGGAATACTGGTCCGGGTCCGGGTTGAACATGCGGAAGGTGTCCACGTAGCCGTGGCCGATGAAGGAGTCGATCCAGGCGCGCTCGACGGGCAGGAAGCCCGAGGTCTGGGAATTCTCCTTGGGGCGCTTCAAGTCGATCTCCTTGTGCGCGGTGTTGAAGTCCCCGCAGACCACGATGGGCTTGTCCCGGCGCAGCTCTTGCGCGTGCTCCAGGAAGCGGTCGTAGTAGCCCAGCTTGAAGGCCAGGCGCTCGTCGTCCTTCTGGCCGTTGGGGAAGTAGATGTTGAAGAAATGGAAGGCCGGATATTCCATGTGGATGCAGCGGCCCTCGCCGTCGAAGCGCTCGTCCTCGAGGCCGAAGGACACGGCCAGGGGTTCGGCCTTGTGGTACACGGCCGTGCCCGAATAGCCCTTGCGCTTTTTGCTGGGGTTGAACACCGCCTGGAACCCCTGGGGCTCGCGGTCCTCCGGTCGCAGCTGGTCGGGCTCGGCCTTGATCTCCTGCAGGCCGATGACGTCGCCGCCGCAGGCGTTGGCCCAGTCCCAAAAGCCCTTGTCCACCACGGCCCGCAGGCCGTTCACGTTCCAGGAATAGAGTTTCATGCAGCCGCCCGGCTAAAGGGTTTGCAGTGTCATGCTCAGCGTGCCGTCCTTGAGGCCGATGAGGGCGTAGCCCCCCAGGGCCAGCATGCCCGGGTTCACGATCCGGGTGCCCGCCAGGTCGTCCTGGCTGCGGGCCTCGTGGATGTGGCCCGTGAGGCAGGCCGTGGGCCGCACCCGCTCGATGAACGCGCGCACGGCCTGGCTGCCCACGTGGCGGCCGCCGCCCAGGTCGTCGGTGCGCGTGCCCATGGGCGGGGTGTGGGACACCAGGAGCAGCTGCGCCCAGGCGCCCGCCTTGGCGTGGGTCTCGTCCAGCCACTTCCCCAGGCGCTCGTCCGGGACCTCGCTGCGCGTGCCGAAGGGCGTGGGCGAGGACCAGCCAAGGCCCATGATCCCGATCCCCGGGGCCAGCTCCAGGGCCTTGTTGTGGATGTTCAGGCCCTCGGCCTCCAGCCAGTCCTGGACCGCGGGCCCGTCCATGTTGCCGATCTGGGCCATGATGTTCGGGTTCACCGCGCGCATGCGCTCGATGGCGCGCTTGGCCCCGGGCACCCCGTCGTGGGTGGTGATGTCGCCGGAGACGATGATGCCCTCGGCCCCGGCCGCGCCGGGGATGCGCTCCAGATTGGCGGGCTCGTCGTGCACGTCGCCCACCCCGATCCAATACTTGTCGAATGTTTCCACGGTTGTTTCCCTTAACAGTTTCCACGGGAAGGAGTACATTGATACAGCGCCGCCGGTTGCTCCTGCGGCGCTCGCAAGAGGAATGTACTGAAAAACCGGACGACGCGAAACCCCGGAAGGCCCATGGGACTGAGCGAAACCAAGAAGGACATGCGCGAGCGCCTGCGCGCCCTGCGCGCGGCTCTGCCCGAGGACGAGCGCGCCGAACTGTCCGCCCTGGTGCTCGAAAACCTGCGCGCCACCCCTGGCTGGGAACAGGCGCGCGAAGTGCTCAGCTACATGCCCGTGCGAGGCGAGGTGGACGTGCGCCCGCTGCTCGCCGAATTCTGGGAGCGCGGGGTGCGGGTGCTCCTGCCGCGCTGCCGCCCGGGCGAGCCCGGGATCATGGACCTGGCCTGCGTCAGCTGCATGGAGGAGCTCAGGCCCGGCCCCTACGGCATCCCCGAGCCCGAGCCCGGGGCCTGCCCGGCCCTGCCCGGGGCGCGGCCGGACCTGATCCTGGTGCCGGGCGTGGCCTTTGACTGCGAGGGCTTCCGCCTGGGCTTCGGCGCGGGCTTCTACGACCGCTTTTTGTCCGGCGAACGGGCCCCGGGCGCCGCTGTGTACGGATTGGCCTATTCCTTCCAGGTCCTTGAACGCCTGCCCCGCGACCCCTGGGACGTGCCCGTGCAGGCCGTAATCACGGAGAACGAGATCACATGGATATGACCTATATTCCCTTTGTCTTCCCGGGCCTGGACTCCGTGGGGTGCGCCTTCGGCCTGCGCGGCTCCGGGCCCGGCCCCTTCGGCGGCGCGAACATTTCCCTGGAAGTGGGCGACGACGCCGAGCGCGTGTACGCCAACCGCCAAGCCCTGCAGGAGGCCCTGGGCTTCGACCACTGGCAGGAAACGCGCCAAGTCCACGGCCCCCAGATGATCTTCGACCCCGAGCCCGGGAACATCCGGGAACCCGGATTCCTGGACGCCGACGGCCTGGCCACGGACCAGCCCGGGCAGGCCCTGGTCATCAAGACCGCGGACTGCCAGCCCCTGCTCCTGGCCCACAAAGACGGCGGCCACGTGGCCGCCCTGCACGTGGGCTGGCGAGGCAACGCCATGAATTTCCCGGCCACGGGCGTGCGCGACTTCTGCGAGGAATACGGGCTCTCGGCCTCGGACGTCCTGGCCGTGCGCGGCCCCAGCCTGGGCCCGGGCAAGAGCGAGTTCACCAATTTCGACAAGGAATTCGGTCCGGACTTCGAACGCTGGCGCTCCCAGGACGGCGGACACGTGGACCTCTGGCGCATGACGCGGGACCAGTTGGTGAGCGCGGGCCTCAGGCCCGAAAACATCCACTCCCTGGATCTGTGCACCATGAGTTTGCCGGAGTTATTTTTTTCGTATCGGCGGGAGAAGGACTGCGGCAGGCAGGGGAGTTTGATTTGGATCAAGTCGTAGGGTTGAGTTGAGGAAGGATATGGGCGGCGAAGGGAAAAATTCCTTCGCCGCTTTTTTGTGGGGGAAGGAAGGGAAAGGCGGGGAGTCGAGATGCTCGGTTTGGGGAAGCCAGCCGATTCAAAAGCTCGCGCTTTTGAACCAGCTGGCAAAGGGGCCGGGGGGCGAGCCCCCCAGCCCCTTTGCACTCCCCTGCCACCCTTTTGGAGCGGGGGCGGTACCGGGCCCTTATAGCTATGGGCAACGCCAAGGCGTGTCTCTCA
>NZ_JBTVWW010000044.1:0-10716 GCF_054819825.1 Desulfocurvus sp. DL1XJH-121 | reverse complement strand
CTTGCGGATTCGTGCTTTGATGCACCTGCATGTGTTCGAGCGAAAGCTCGTCGTCCCGGCGACCACGCTCTGGAGCGAAGGGGCCACGGTCTGCCGGGACGGCCGCGGAGAAGGAAAGCCTCCTTCCCCCCGGCCTCCTCTGCCATTTCACCCTTATCGTTTGGTCAGGGACAACATACAAGGGGCCTGGGGGGCTCGCCCCCCCGCCCCTTTGCCAGCTGGTTCAAAAGCCTTGCTTTTGAATTGGCTGTCTTCGTGAACCATCCGATAAATCGCAACCATACAAGGCCAAGGACAACTCCCAGGAGCCTGTCCGGCCAGCATCCCCTCAACTCGGCCGCGCGGCCTTGCCCCCCTTGCGCAGTCGCAGATTCAACACCTCCACGAACAACGAGAATCCCATGGCGAAATAAATGTACCCCCGGTCGATGTGCCTGCCGAGCCCCTCGGCCACCAGAAACACCCCCACCAGCAGGAGAAACGAAAACGCCAGCATCTGCACCGTGGGGTGGCGCGAGACGAAGGCGCCCACGGGGCCGGAAAAGGCCAGCATCACGCCCACGGCCGCCACGATGGCCGCCACCATGACCCACAGGTGCTGGGCCATGCCCACGGCCGTGATCACGGAATCCAGTGAGAAAACCAGGTCCAGGACCATGATCTGCATCACGGCGGCGGCCGTGCCCGATACGGCGCGCCCGCTCGCGTCCGCGTGTCCGGCTTCGCCCTCCAGCTTGTCGTGGATCTCGAAGGTGGCCTTGCCCAGCAGGAACAGCCCCCCGGCCAGCAGCACCAGGTCGCGGCCGGACACGGGATGCGCGCCCATGTGGAACAGCGGATCGGACAGGCGCATGATCCAGCTGATGGCGAAGAGCAGGGCGATGCGGCTGAGCATGGCCACGGCGAGGCCCAGCCGCCGGGCCCCGGCGCGCGCGGCCCGGGGCAGCTTGTTGGTGATGACCACGATGAACACGATGTTGTCGATGCCCAGCACCACCTCCAGGCCCGTGAGGGTCAAAAAGGCGATGAGGTTCTCGATGCTGAAGAGGGTGTCCATGATTGTGCTCCCTGGCGTTGATCAAAAAAGGCCGGACCCCGCTGGGCCCGGCCTGTTGTCCGTTCGTATGGGCCGCGGGGGCGTTACATCTTGTAGAGCTTTTCCCCGGGCACCACGTTCAGCCCGGCCTGGGCCAGCAGCTCCAGGGCCTGGTCCGTGCGGTCGAAGCGGAAGATCATGATGGCGTTCTGCCCGCTCTGCTGCACGAAGGCGTACATGTACTCCACGTTGACCTTGTTCTCCGAGAGCATGCCCAGGATGGAGTGCAGGCCGCCGGGCTTGTCCGGGACTTCCACGGCCACCACGGTGGTGCGGCCCACAGTGAAGCCGTTGTCCTTGAGCACGGTCTTGGCCTTCTCGAAATCCGAGACGATGAGCCGCAGGATGCCGAAGTCCGACGTGTCGGCCAAGGACAGGGCGCGGATATTGATGCCGGCCTCGGCCAGCACGCGCGTCACCTCGGCCAGGCGTCCGGCGCGGTTTTCCAGGAAGATGGAAATCTGTTCGACCTTCATGGCGGGTCTCCTTGTGTATCAGTGTCGGTGGGGGAACCTTCCCCATTCATCCTGTACCCCAGGCCACGGCCCGGGGCAACCCGTGGAGATAACCGATTATTTGGCCTTGCGCTTGTCGATGACGCGCAGGGCCTTGCCCGCGCTGCGCTCGATGCCCTTGGGCTCCACCAGGCTGATCTTGGTGGTCACGCCCAGGAACTCCTTGATGCTCTTCTTGAGCTTGGACTCCATCTTCTGCAGGCCCTTGATCTCGTCGCTGAAGAAGTGCTCGTCCACTTCCACGCGCACCTCCAGGGTGTCGAGGCTGCCCTCGCGGTCCACGATGAGCTGGTAGTGGGGCAGGGTGCCCTTGGTCTCCAGGAGGATGGACTCGATCTGCGAGGGGAACACGTTGACGCCGCGGATGATGAGCATGTCGTCGCTGCGGCCCGTGACGCGCTCGATGCGCACATGGGTGCGGCCGCATTTGCAGGGCGTGTAGTTCAGGCGCGTGATGTCGCGGGTGCGGTAGCGGATGAGCGGCTGGGCCTCCTTGGTCAGGGTGGTCAGCACCAGCTCGCCCAACTCGCCCTCGGGCAGGACCTCGCCGGTCTCGGGATCGATGATCTCGGCCAGGAAATGGTCCTCGAACAGGTGCAGCCCGTCCTGGGCCTCGTGGCAGCTGATGGCCACGCCCGGGCCCATGACCTCGGACAGGCCGTAGATGTCGATGCAGGTGATGCCCGCGCGCTCCTCGATGTCGCGCTTCATCTCGGCGGTCCAGGGCTCGGCCCCGAAGATGCCGATCTTCAGCGGCAGCTTGGCCACGTCGATGCCCGCCTCCTCGGCGGCCTCCAGAAGCACCAGCATGTAGGAGGGCGTGCTGCAGATCACCGTGGGCTCGAAGTCCCGGAGCAGAATGGCCTGCCGGCGCGTGCCGCCGCCGGACACGGGCACGATGGTGGCGCCCAGCTCCTCGGCCCCGTAGTGCGCGCCCAGGCCGCCCGTGAACAGGCCGTAGCCGTAGGCGTTGTGCACGGTGTCCAGGCTGGTGGCCCCGGCGCTCATGAAGCAGCGGGCCATGAGCTGGGACCAGTTCTTCACGTCGCGCTTGGTGTAACCCGACACCGTGGCCTTGCCCGTGGTGCCCGAGGAGGCGTGGATGCGCACCACGTTGTCCTTGGGCACGGCGAAGAGGCCGAAGGGATAGTTGTCCCTGAGGTCCTGCTTCTGGGTGAAGGGCAGCTTGCGGATGTCCTTCAGGCTTTTGATGTCCGCGGGGTGTATGCCCGCCTCGTCGAACTGTTTGCGGTAAAAGCGCACGTTGTTGTAGACGCGCCTCACCTGGTTCTGGAGGCGGGAGAGCTGCAGCTTTTCCAGCTCCTCGCGCGGAAGGGTTTCCATGTCGACGTCGAAGATCATGACGGGCTCCTCGTGCTCTGTTGGGCCGCGCCCGTGCGGGGACTTCCCCGCTGGGCGGTTGGGGACGTATGAAAGGCCAAAATGACGATTTTTGCCGATAGCCAAAGATTCTGCACTACCCCGGCCGGACGCGTCAAGACCGGGCGCGCATGGGCTTGACTCCCGCCGCCGGGGGGTTGCTTTTCGACGTCTTGCGGGTACATTCGAAGGACGCGCGGGGGCCTGCCGCGCGGCCCACGCAATCCGGGAGAAGCGCATGGAAAGATTGGATTTCGACGACATGGAGGCCTTGAGCGCCCACGCCGCCGGCCTGGTGCGCGACGTGGCGCGCGAGGCGGCCGGGGCGCGCGGGGCCTTCACCCTGGCCCTGGCCGGGGGCAGCACCCCCAGGCGGACCTACGAGCTGCTGGCCGAGGCCGAGGGGGTGCCCTGGGACAAGGCCCATGTCTTCTATTCCGACGAGCGCTGCGTGGAGCCCGGGCACGAGCACCGCAACTCGCGCATGGCCGAGGAGGCGCTGCTGTCCCGCGTGGCCGTGCCCGAGTCCGGCCTGCATCCCGTGAAGGTGGCGGGCTACCAGCCGGGCCTGGACGCCGGGGGCTACGAGTTCCTGGTCCGCAACACCTTCAAGTTCAACGGGCTGGGCGAGGGCAAGGACTGCCCCTTCGACTGCATCCTCCTGGGCATGGGCGAGGACGGGCACACGGCCTCCCTGTTCCCGGACGGGGACGAGCTCACGGCCAGGCGCCAGATCGTCATGGCCGTGGAGCCCAAGGGCGACCCGCACGTGGCGCGCGTGACCATGACCCTGCCCCTCATCAACCAGGCCCGGAACGTGATTTTCCTGGTGGCCGGGGCCAAGAAGAAGGCCCTGGCGGACCGCATCTTCAAGGACCCCGAGGCCGCCGCCGCGCGCTACCCCGCGGCCATGGTCCGTCCCCGTGGACGGCTGGTCTGGCTCGTGGCGGGGTGACGGCAAGGTTTGCGGGATACACGGTTTTGCTATAGTGAAAGACGCCCCCGCAAAGGGGCAAGGGAGGAACTGACATGGAATTTCTCGAACTCGCCAAGGCCGCCCGCACCGTGCGGCGCTACGACACGGCCTCTCCCGTTGGAATGGACGTCCTGGACCGCATGGTGGACGCCGCCCGGCACACGCCCTCGGCCATGAACAAGCAGCCCCTGCGCTACGTGCTGGTCAACGACCCGGCCTTGTGCGCCAAGGTCTTCGAGGGCCTGGCCTTCGCCGGGTATCTCAAGGACTGGCCCGGCCCGGACGAGAACGAGCGGCCCACGGCCTACGTGGTCATCTGCCACGACGGCGAGCCCGGCCCCTGGAGCAAGGTGGACCTGGGCATCGTGGCCCAGACCATGATGCTCGAGGCGCGCGACCAGGGCGTGGGCTGCTGCATGGTCGGAGCCATCAAGAAGGACGTGGTTGCCGGGGCCGTGGGCCTGCCCGACGGCCTGGAGATCATGCTGGTCCTGTCCCTGGGCAAGCCCGCCGAGACCGTGGTGGTGGAAGACCTGCCCGCTGACGGGGATTTCAAGTACTGGCGCGCCGAGGACGGCACGCATCACGTGCCCAAGCGCGGCGCGGCCGAACTGGTGGCCCTGCGCCTGGGCAAATAGGAGCACAATTTGGACAACAAGGAAAAGCTCGCCGCCACCGGCCCGGACACCCGCGAGAAGATGCGCATGGTGGCCGGATGGCTCGACGACAAGCAGGCCCGGCGCGTCACCGCCATGGACGTGGCCGGGTTGTGCACGGTGACCGAGGGCCTGGTGCTGTGCACCGCCGGCAGCGTGCGCCATGCGCAGGCCCTGGCGGATCACATCCTGGACATGGCCGGGGAGAACGCCATCGCGTACCTGGGCATGGAGGGCTACAAGCCGGGAAACTGGATTTTGGTGGACCTCAACGACGTGCTCGTGCATATATTCCTGGAAGACTCCCGTGGCTTCTACAACCTGGAAGGGTTGTGGAACGAGGCGGAATTCCTGGAACTTGACCTGCCCGGCGATGACCTCGGCGACGAGGACGACCTGGGCGACGAGGACGAGGCCTGATCCCGGCCGCGTCCGCAGTGGAGACCTCATGAGCACCCCGATCCCGACGCTGTTGCTGATCCTGGACGGCTGGGGCGTGGCCCCGCCGTCCGCGGGCAACGCCGTGTCCCTGGCCGAGACTCCCAACCTGGACCGCATCCAGGCCCAATACCCGCGCACCGAGCTCGTCTGCTCGGGCCGCGCCGTGGGCCTGCCCGACGGGTTCATGGGCAACTCCGAGGTGGGGCACATGAACATCGGGGCCGGGCGCGTCGTCTACCAGGACATGACCCGCATCGACATGGCCATCGAGCAGGGCGGCCTGGGCGGCAACCAGACCCTGGCCGCGCTCCTGGACCGCGCCCAGGCGGGCAGCGGCAGGATCCACTTCATGGGCCTGGTCTCGGACAGCGGGGTGCACAGCCATCTGGACCACCTCTTCGCGCTGTTGGCCTGCGCCCGGGACGCCGGGGTCCAGGCCTTCGTGCACGTCTTCCTGGACGGCCGGGATTCCCCGCCCACGGCCGGGGCCGGGTACGTGCGCAAGCTCGAGGCGCGCATGGCTGAGCTGGGCCACGGGGCCGTGGCCAGCCTCACGGGGCGCTACTGGGCCATGGACCGCGACAAGCGCTGGGATCGCACCAAGCTGGCCTACGACGCCCTGACCCTGGGCCAGGGGCAGGCCGTGGAGGCCGGGGATGACGCCGCGGCCAGGGCCGTGGAGGCGGCCTACGCGGACAAGGAATACGACGAGTTCGTCAAACCCCGGGTGATGACCAGGAATGGCGCGCCCGTGGCCCTGCTCCGGGACGGGGACGCGGCGTTCTTCTTCAACTTCCGCGCGGACCGCGCGCGCCAGTTGACCCGCGCCCTGTTCGATCCGGGGTTCGCGGAGTTCGAGCGCCAGGCGCGGCCGCGCCTGGACCTGGCCACCATGACCCGCTATGAGGCGGACTTCCCCCTGCCCGTGGCCTTCGGACCCCAGGACATCGAGAAGCCCCTGGGCGAGGTGGTGGCGGACCAGGGATTTCGGCAGCTACGCATCGCCGAGACCGAGAAGTACGCCCACGTGACCTATTTCATGAACTGCGGCCGCGAGGAGCCCCTGCCCGGTGAGGACCGCGAGCTGGTGCCGTCCCCGCGCGAGGTGGCCACCTACGACCAGAAGCCCGAGATGAGCGTCTTCCAGGTCACGGACAAGCTTCTGGCGGCCCTGGATTCCGGGAAATATTCCTTTATCGCCTGCAACCTGGCCAACCTGGATATGGTGGGCCACACGGGCGTGATCCCCGCAGCCGTGGCCGCCGCCCGGGCCGTGGACGACTGCGCCGGGCGCATCGTGGCCAAGGCCCTGGAAAAGGGCGGGCGCGTGCTGCTCACCGCGGACCACGGCAACGCCGAGGAAATGCTGGACGAGGCGGGCGCGGTGCAGACCGCCCACAGCCGCAACCGGGTGCCCCTGGTGTACATCGAGACCGGACGCGAAGGCGCGCGCCTGCGCGAGGGCGGCAAGCTCGGGGACATCGCGCCCACCATCCTGGACCTCTGGGGCCTGGACAGGCCCGGCCCCATGACCGGAGAATCCCTGCTGGAGAAGCACGGTGTCTGAGCGCAAAAAACCCCTCACCCCGGTGAAGCCTGCGGGTATGGAGATCCTCTGTTTCTATCCCTGCCCGTTCTGCGGCCGGGAGGTGCCCATGATGGCGCCCACGCAGCCCGCCATGGTGCGTTGCGACGCCTGCGGCAAGGACTTCCCTATCGTGCCCGTGGACGAGCGGGGGGTGCGTTTCTTCAAGATCATCACGGCCAACGGCAAGGCCGCCGTCGATTCCGACTTTTTGTAGGCCGTAGCGGCGGCTGATACTGAACCTGGGCCGCTTTGGGATGTCGTTTCATGCCTGATCTTCTGTTTCTGACCCAGTCCGGCGAGAACCTGCCCAGCGTGCGGTTTCGCGTGCTGCCCTTCGTGAGCCTGGCGCGCGAGCGGGGGATCGACGCGGCCTGGCGGCGCTATCCCAAGACCGCCCTGGCCCGGGCCGCGTTCTTCGCCACCCAGGGCCGCGTGCAGACCGTGGTCCTGCAGAAGAAGCTCGTCTCCGGGCTGGAGTTGTCCCTGCTGCGTTCCCGCTCGGGGCGGCTGCTGTTCGACTTCGACGACGCCCTGTGGGCCATGCACCCAAACCAGGGCGAATGCGGCGGCAAGCCGGACGAGAGGGAGCTGGAGCGCCTGCTCCGGGTCTGCGCGGGCGTGGATGCGGTGGTGGCGGGAAACACGTTCCTGGCGGACAAGGTCCGGGGCGCGGCGCATCGGGTGGACGTGTTGCCCACGCCCCTGGACACGGACGTCTTCACCCCGGGCCCGGCGCATTCCTCGCGCCCGGTGGTGGGCTGGATGGGCACGGCCTGCAATCTCTTCTTCCTGCCCGAAATATTCACGGCCCTGGCGCCCCTGGCCGGGGCCTTCGACGTGTCCGTGGTCTCGGACGGGGACTTCGCCCTGCCCGCCGGGTTCGCCGGGGGCTTCACCCGCTGGACCGCCCAGGACGAACTCGAACTGCTGCGCTCCATGGACATCGGGCTGATGCCCCTGTCCGACGACGAGTACACGCGCGGCAAGTGCGGATTCAAGCTGCTGCAGTACATGGCCTGCGGCGTGGTGCCCGTGGCCTCGGACGTGGGCTTCAACCGCGAAATCGTGACCCACGGCCGGGACGGCTTCCTGGCTCCGGACCCGGCGCGCTTCGCCGAATACGTGGAAAAGCTGGTGCGCGACCCGGACCTGCGCGCGGACATGGCCGTCCGCGCCCGGGAGACCGTGGTGCGCCGCTTCGGCCTGGCCGCGGCGGCCGAGAATCTCTGGCGCATTCTCGGCGTGTAGAACCGCGCGTTCCTTTTCCTTCCCTGTCGATTTTCCAAAAAATGGGGGGGAGGGCCCTTGAGCCCTCCCCCGGATCCGTGTCGCCGCCGGCGCGCCCGCCGGTTTTGAGAGGCTAGTCCTCGGTCAGCGACTGGATGATGACGGTCAGGTCCTCTGCCAACTGGGCCAGGTCGTGCACGGCCTTGGACGATTCGCGCATGGCGTCGGTGGTCTCCCCGCTGATGCGGTCCACTTCCTCCACGCTGGCCGTGATTTCCTCGGTGGCGGCGGACTGCTCCTCCGTGGCCGTGGCGATGCCGTTGGCCATGTCGGCCGACCGGGTGATGGATTCGACGATCTGGTCCAGGATGCCGTTCACCTGCTGGGCGGAATTCACGGTCAGCTCAAGGGCTTCCTGCGCCCGGGCGCGTTCCTTGACGTTCTTGCCCACGGCGCTCTGGATCTTGCTGATGGAATCGCCAACCTCCTGGGTGGCCTGCATGGTCTTCTCGGCGAGCTTGCGGACCTCGTCGGCGACCACGGCGAAGCCGCGTCCCGCGTCGCCCGCGCGGGCGGCCTCGATGGCCGCGTTCAGCGCCAGCAGGTTGGTCTGGTCCGCGATGTCCTGGATGACTCCTATGATGCCGCCCACGGCGTCGGCCTTGTCGGAGAGGTCCTGCATGGCGATGTTGCTCACCTCGTCGATCTCCCTGATGTTGCCTATGGCCTCGATGGTCTGGCCCATGATTTCCATGCCGTTGGTGGCCATGCTCTTGCTGTCCTCGGCCTGCGAGGACGTGTCACCGGCGTTGCGGGCGACCTCGATAACCGTGGCGGACATCTCCTCGATGGCGGTGGCGACCTCGCTCACGCGGTTCTTCTGGTTCTCGGCGCCCTGGCTGACCTGCTCGACCTGGGCGGAGAGCTCCGTGGCCGTGGAGGACATGGTTTCCGCCACGGACCGGGCCTCCCGCGCCGCGCTCTGGATCTTCTCGTTCTTGGCTTCGATCTCGGCCTGGGCCTCGCGGACGCTCTCCAGGGCGGCCTCGGCCTCGGCCTTGGCCTTCATGGCCTCTTCGGACCGGGCCCTGACGTCCTCGATCTGCTGCTTGATCTGGGCGGCCATGGCCTCCAAGGCGTCGAGCATGGCGCGGATGTTGTCCTGCACCTCGTAGTCCACGCGTTCGTCGTAGTTGCCGTCCGCGACGTTGCGGGCCATGACCTCGACGCCCTTGAGGACCTTGCGGATGTTGGCCACGACCAGGAACACGACGATGGAGGAGACGATCAGGGCGGCGGCGCTGCCGATCAGCCCGGAGGTCAGGATGTCCTTGTCCAGACCGAACTTGATTTCGTTGCCCGTCAGGCCGAAGCCCACGCGCAGGCCGGATTCCTCATGGATGCCGACGTAGGCGTACTTCAACTCGTCGTTGAACGTGTAGGAGATGAGTTCGTTGTTAGCGCCGAGCAGGGCGGAGGCGTAGGACGCGTCGGCGAAGGACTTGCCCGAAAGCGCGTTGTTGGGGTGCCAGGCGAACTTGCCTTCGCCGGTGAAGAGGTACATGTACCCCAGGCTGTTGACGTTGAGGTTCTTCAGGTAGGTGACGAAATCGTCATCGATGATGGGCAGGCCCACGTAGAGCACGATGTCCGGGCCGTAGGCCTTGTATTGCACGATGCTTTGGAAGCCCATCAGCACGCGGGCCCCATGCCAGGTCCCTCCCGATGCCACTGCCCTGTATGCGTCGGAATTCGTGTCCAGCTTGGTGCCGATGGCGCTGCCGCCGCCCTTGGTCGGGATGGTCGTGGCGATGCGCACGAAGTCCTCGCCGCGCTTTTCGAATACGGTGGCGTACAGCTTGTGTTCGGCGAGCAGGGCCTTCACGATCTGCTCCGGGGCAGTGCCCGCGGCGAACTCGTTTTCCAGGCCCAGCATGCCAAGCCTGACGAGTTCATCCTGTGCCTTGACCTTGATGTCCAGGGCCCGGATCGTCGAGCCGACCAACCCCGAGGAGAGGTTCGTCCCGAGATTGTGGGCGCTGGTGTTGAGGAGGATGTTTGCGACGATGCCCATTGACAACACGGTTACGACCAGGATCAGGGTAAACGAACCCACCAGCTTTGTGTTGAATGTCATCTTCACGGCCTAGCCTCCCTGGTTCCGGATTAGTTAAGGGGGCGCTCTTATTCTATAGGTATTCACTTTCAATTGCGCAAGCAATTTATAGATATTTCTTGTAACGTCATGAAAAAAGGCACAGTTCTGTCGTTGGATGGCGGAGAGGAGCGTGAAAATTGGCATCAAGCGAGGGCTGCAACTGAAGGCAAGGGGTTGTTCATTTGTGCCATTTCCGTTTTCGTCAGGAGACTGCGGCAATGGAGTTGGATGGTTTGGCTGGGCGGGGAAGGGCAATGCACAAGGGGGCGGGTTGTGGCCCGAGTCTGTCGAATGGCGCTGTGCGTGGGTCTGTGATGCGTTACAACATGCTGCAATCATTCGTGTTGTAGAAAGAATATATTTTCAATTGATGTTTTCTAGATTTTTGCTAAACAATACAGTCAGGGTCAACCTCATAATCAGCGCCCGGCGCGGCGTTTCTCGCCATCGCGCCGCGCCGGGTGCGGAGAGTTCAAGGCTCCACCGGGGCCACGGGCCGCGAGGCCATACGTTTCAATCGGGCTCGATCGCAGGATCGGGTCCGATTTTTTGTATTGTGGGAGGGGAGTTGTGGTGCAAAACCACTTCCGCCCTCCCGCCCACCCACCGCGTTCCCTCGCGGGTAGGGCGTTGGTTTGTCGGGAGTGTTGGAATGGGTGGCGCGGCCGCGCCCCATGCG
>NZ_JBTVWW010000043.1:0-10891 GCF_054819825.1 Desulfocurvus sp. DL1XJH-121 | reverse complement strand
CCGTACCCCAACCAAGGGCGGCATGACCACGCTCATTTCATGGCCTACTGTCAGGTGATAACCATCTCAGCACAAAATTGGTGATATTATATTTTGTTGGATCAACGATTGGCCATCCGCTCCATGCCAAGTCATGGAATTACAAAATGTTTGCGCGCTTCATCCGTCTTGGATGACGTCGAGCAATACCTCACCTTCTTCGTAGACATGTAATACTTTATGCTCAGGCCCGGGCGTAGGACTCGAAGGGGTTCAGCTCGGGCTGGGTCAGGCCGTACACGGCGTGATCCCGGCCCGCGAGGAGCGCCCAGCGCTGGGTGCCGTATTCGAAATGCCACCACTCCGCGTGGTAGTTCACGAACCCCGCCTCGATCATCACGTGGTGCAGGAGCCTGCGGTTGGCCAGGGCCTCGGCCTCGCGGCCGTCCAGGGCCTCGCCGCGCTCCAGGCGCTCCTCGAAGTGCCGGGTCCAGGACACGGGCCCGGGATGGTCGAAGGCCGCGCCGAACCACAGGGATTCGCCGTCCACCGTGGCCAGGGCCAAATCCACCGCCCCGCCCGTGAGATGCGGGGAGGGCCGCGCCGGGTCCGTGCTCGGCGGGGCCACGAAGCGCGAGGCCATGTCCTCCAGTTCGCCGACTCCGGCCCCGGGGCGGGAACGGGCGAAGGCCGCGCGGCATTGTTCGAAAAGCGCGGTCTGGACCCGCATGCTGCGCCAGGTGTCCAGGATCACCAGCCGCAAATGGCCGGGCAGAAGCCCCTGGGCCGCGAGCAGCCGCCTGCGCACGCCCTCGCGGGCGTGGCATTCGGGCAGGGCCCCGGGAATGGCCGCGGCGAAATAGGCCGGGCGCACCAGAAACCGCTCCGGGGCCAGGGACAGGGGCACGAGCCGGTCGCCCCCCTCGGCCACGGGCACCGCGAAGACCTCGTCCCAGGACGGACTCGGGGCCGGGGCGATGGCCGGGGCCTGCGCGCGCATGGTCTGCTCCTCGGTCATGGGCCCTCCTAGTACCCCAGCGCCCTGGGCAGCCACAGGGAGATGGCGGGCACGAAGATCAGGAGCAGCTGGCAGCCCAGGGCCACCAGCACGAAGGGCCAGATGTGGCGGAACATCTTCTCCAAAGCCACGTTGCCCACCGAGGACACGATGTACACGCACGCGCCCATGGGCGGGGTGATCAGCGCGATGGTGATGTTCAGGGTCATGACGATGCCGAAGTGCAGCGGGTCGATGCCCGCGGCCTGGGCCAGGGGACTGAACACCGGGGTCAAGAGCACCAGGGCCGCGATCTCCTCCATGAACATGCCCACCACGAAGATGATGGCGCTGATGAGCAGAAGCACCATGGACGGGGTCTTGGCGTACTTCATGACCACCGGGGCCATGGCCTGGGGCACCTGCTCCGAGGACAGGATCCAGCCCACGATTGTGGCCGCGCCGATGACCACGAAGATCACGCTGGTCAGGCGCACGGTGCTGGACAGGGCCTTGAGCACGCCGGACAGGGTCAGCTCGCGGGTGCAGAACAGGCCCACCAGCAGCACGTACAGGCTGGCCACGGCCCCGGACTCCGTGGGCGTCATGAACCCGAAGAGGATGCCGCCGATGATGATGCCCGGGGCGATGAGGGCGGTGACGGCCCCGGCCCCTGAGCGCAGGAATTCCGAAAACGAGAAGCGCTTGTTCACGCGCGGCAGGTTCAGGCGCGCCGCGCTCACCCGGTGCATGAGCATGAAGGCCACGCCCAAGAGGATGCCCGGCAGGACCCCGGCCATGAACAGCGCGCCCACGTTGGTCTTGGTCATGGCCCCGAAGAGGATCATAAAGATGCTCGGGGGGATGATGGGACCGATGAGGGAGCTGCCCGCCGTGAGCCCGGCCGCGTAGGGCCCGGGGTAGCCGCCCTTCTTCATGGCCGGGATCATGATGGAGCCCACGGCCGAGGCGTCGGCCGCGGCCGAGCCGTTGACCCCGGCGAAGATGATGCTGGCCACCACGGTGACGTAGCCCAGCCCGCCCTTGAGGTGCCCGACCATGGCCTCGGCGAAGCGCAACAGCCTGGGGGTCAGCCCGGAACAGCCCATGAGCTCGCCCGTGAGGATGAAATAGGGGATGGCCAGCAGGGAGAAGGGCTCCATGCCGCCGTAGAACTGCTGGACCATGAGCCGGAACTGGGACAGGTCGCCCACGTAGGCGAACCCGGCGAAGGCCGTGGTCAGCATGGCCGCGAACAGGGGCAGGCCCGAGGCCAGCATGACGAAGAAGACCAGGAGCAGGACGATGCTCATGACGCGCCTCCCGCAGGGTCTTCATGGGACTGCCCGCCGTCCCCGTCCAGGGGAATGAACTGCGACAACGCGTATTCCACGAGCATCAGGGTCATGCCAACGGGCACGGCCAGCAGGGGCACGGCCTTCTTGATGCCCATGGTCATGATGGTCAACATGCGCAGCTTGTAGGCGTACTGGAAGCCCAGGACGATCATGGCCAGGAGCACGCAGATGAAAATCACGCGCCGGGCGTTCTCCACCACCCTGCGGCTCGTGCGCGGCAGCCGGGCCACCAGGATGTGGATGGCCATGTGCTCGCCGCGCTTCAAGGCCGGGGCCGCGGCCAGCATGACCATCCAGACCAGGGTGATCTTGGCCAGGTCCGTGGTCCACATGGGCGGGCGGTGGACCCGGGCGAACACCCCGAGCATCACGTCGGCAAGGTTGACGAGCAGGAGCGCCCCGGCCGAGACGAGGCAAAGGCGCTCCAGCGCGTCGGAAACCTTGAGGCAGATTGAGGCCGAGGGCCGCATTACTTGGCCTCGTTGGCCTTCTGGGCTTCGCTCCGGGCCAGGTCGATCCATTCCTGGTCCACCTGCTCCTTGAGCCACTTCACGTAGGAGGGGGTGCCCAGGGCCTTGAACTGGCCCATGTCCGCGACGGTGGGCCGGTAGACCTCCATGCCCTTGGACGCCAGGAACTCCACGCGCTTCTCCACCTGGGACTCCACGAACAGGCGGGTCTTGGCGTTGGCCTCGCGCGCGGCGGCGCGCACGGCCTTCCGGTCGGCGGCGGACAGGGAGTCCAGCAGCGCGCCGTTCATGAGCAGGAACTGGTCGGAATACTGGACGTTGGCCAGGCAGAGATGCTTCTGGACCTCGTACAGGCTGCCCATGATGATGTAGGTGGGCGGGTTCATCTGGCCGTCGGCCACGCCGGTCTTCAGCGCCAGGTAGACCTCGGTCCAGGGAATGGGCACGCCGGACGCGCCGAAGGCCTCGTACATGGCCACCTGGCTGGTGTCCATGGCCCGGTAGGTCAGGCCCTTGAAGCTGGCCGGGGAGTGGATGGGCTTGGTGCCGGTGAAGGCCAGGAAACCGCCCTCCTCGACCACTTCCAACAGCTCGATGCCTGTGCGCTCGCGCAGGGTCTTCCTGGCCTTGTCCATGAACTTGCTGCCGTCGAAGAAGACGTGGGCGGCCTTGTAGCTGTCGAAGAGGAAGGGGATGTTGGTGGCGAACATCTCCGGGAACACGGTCTGCAGCCCGCCGTAGGAGGCCACGTTGATGATCGGGTCGCTCATGGTCTGTTCCATGCGTTGCTCTTCGTTGCCCAGCTGGCTGTTGGGGAAGAGCGTGACCGTGATGCCGCCGTTCGTCGCCTTTTCCAGCAGGGACTTGAAGGTCACGGCGTAGTAGTGCACCGCGTTGTCGTCCTCGCTGGGCGGCCCGTTGTAGCTCATCTTCACGGAAGTGGCGGCCAGGGCGCTGGCCGGGATGGCGAGCATCAGCACCAGAAGCATCAAAAAGCGTTTCATGACGTCGACTCCTTCCTTGAGGTTGGTCTCTGCCGGGGCCGCGGGGCGGGTATGCCCCGCGCGCCGTCCGATCTACCCCCTGTCTCGCTCCGGACGCCTCCACGCCTCCGGTGCGGAAAATCCAGCGGCCCGCAGTCGCTTTTCCGTACGCCCGGAACTCTTGTTCCGCACGCGCGCCGCGCCTGCTCTTGACTATTTTATTGCATTACAATACTTAGTATTTATATTCAATTTATTGTAGTGTCCATAAAAGTCAAGGAATATTCATCCCGCCGGGGATGATGTTCGACGCGGAAAAGTCTATATTCCCGGCAGGACGCGCACACGGGGGGGAACATGAAGGACCAGAGCGGCAAACGGGACGACGCGCTGTTCGTGGCCTCGCTGGCCAAGGGCATGCGCGTGCTGGAGGCGTTCCACTGCAACAGGAAGAGCCTCGGCCTGACCGAGATCGCCGAGCTCACGGGCCTGAACCGCAGCGCGGCCCAGCGCTTCCTGCACACCTGGGAGCAGCTGGGCTACCTGTCCAAGGACCCGGTGAGCAAGCGCTTCACCCTCACGCCCCGGATCATGGCCCTGGGCTACGATTTCCTGCGCGCCAACAGCCTGGTGCAGACCGCCACCCCGTACCTCCTGGACGCCCGCGAACGCACGGGCAACTCCGTGTACCTGGGCGTGCTGGACGGCCTGCACGTCATCTATCTGGTGCGCCTGCCCCAGCGCTTCCTGCTCTTCGAAAGCACCCTGCCCGGCCGCCGCATCCCGGCCTTTTGCGGGGCCCGCGCCGTGTTCTCGCGCATGGACGAGGCGGACGTCCTGGCCGTCCTGCGGGCCTCGGACCACGAGCCCATCACCCCGCACACCATCGTGGGCGTGGACGAGAACATGGAGCAGGTGCGTCGGGCGCGCCAGCGGGGCTACTGCGTCACGGTGCAGGAATTCCTGGTGGGCGAAATCGCCGTTTCCGCGCCCGTCATCGACGGCCGGGGCAGGCCCCTGGCCGCCGTGTACATCGCGGCCCAGTTCGCGGACTGGCCCAGGGAGCGCGTGGAGCGCGAGCTGGCCCCGGTGGCCCTGGAAACGGCGGCCCTCATCGGCGCCCAGTTCTAGAGGGGAACCCCCCGTGCGCGCCGGACCGGCGCGGGACGGAAAAATGCAGGACCGGCGCGTATCGCGATACGCGCCGGTCCTGCATTTCCGCGGCGGCGAAGCCACGGGGAAGCGGTCGGCTAGCTGCGGGCGTAGGTCTCGAAGGGGTTCAGACGCGGCCTGATGCCCCCGTACACGGCGTAGCCCCGGCCCGACAGGAGCGCCCAGCGCCGGGTGCCGTACTCGAAATGCCACCATTCGCCCGGATAGTTCACGAACCCGGCCCCGGTCATGGCCGCGTGCAGGATGCGCCGGTTCTCCAGGGCCGAGTACGCGTGCTCGTCCAGAATCTCCCCGGCCTCCAGGCGCTCCTCGAAATGCCGGGTCCGGGACACGGGCCCCGGATGGTTGTAGGGCCCGCCGAACCACAGCAGCGCGCCGTCCATGGCGGTCAGGGTCAGGTCCACGGCCCCGCCGGTGCCGTGGGGAAACGGCTCTTCCGGGGCCAGGATGTAGCCCCGCACCATGTCCAGCAGCTCCTCTTCCCCGGCTTCGGGATGGGCCTCGGCCAGGGCCGCGCGGCAGAGGGCGAACAGCGACCGCTGCGCAGCCTCGCCGCGCCAGGCGTCCAGGGCCACCAGGCGCAGGTGCGGGGGCAGGAACCCCTGGCCACCAGAAGCCTGCGGCGCACGCCGTCGCGGGCCAGACATTCGGGGATGGCCCCGGTCACAGGCCCGCGGCGTGGTACACCGGCCGCACCAGGATCCGCTCCGGAGCCAGGGACAGGGGCGTGAGATGTTCCCCCACCTCGTTGACCGGCACGGCCAGGACCTCCTCCCACGTAGGGCGCGGTCCCTGTTCGATGGGCGGAATGTCGCCCGAGGTGTCATGGCAGCGCATCGAATCCCCCTGGTTCGAGTTTCCACAATATAACCCGTCACGGGGCTTTTCCTCAAGGGGCTGCGAACAACAAGTGTCCCGCAGCGCCATGGCGCTGCGGGACACTGAAATATCATGGCAAAAAGGCTCAGGCCTGGGCGCAGTCCGAAGGGTCGCCCTGGAGCTTGGAGATGGTGTGCACGAGGGTGGGCAGGAGGGGGTCGAGGTTTTCGGCCACGGCCTTGGGGCTGCCGGGCAGGTTGACCACCACGGCCCGGCCCAGGGTCCCGGCCACGGCCCGGGAGATGGCCCCGTGGGGCGTCTTGGCCAGGCTGGCCGCGGTCATGGCCCGCTCGTACCCGGGCAGCCGCCGCTCGATGACCGCCAGGGTGGCCTCGGGCGTGGTGTCGCGCGGGGCCACGCCCGTGCCGCCGCTGGTCAGCACCAGGTCATAGCCCTGGGCCAGGCAGAGGTCCGCGAGCAGGGCCTTGAGGGTCCCGGGGTCGTCGGGGATGATCCATTGCCGGGCGTGGCACACGGGCAGCGCCCCGGCCAGCCGCTCCTGGATGATGGGCGCGCACTTGTCCACACGCTCGCCGCGCGAGCCCTTGTCCGAGAGCACCACCACGGCGACGGCCAGGCCCTGGCGCGAGGCCGCGAACTCGTGCTCGCCGGGGGGCACGTCCACGGTGTCCAGGGCGGCGAGGAGCAGCCCCGTGCGGGACACGCCCTCGGCCTCGGCGGGCGGCAGGCGCAACACCGATTCCACCACCAGATCGCAGGGCCCGCCGGCGAGCCCCAGGCGCGTGCCCGCTGGCAGCGCGGGCAACAGCCCCGAAGAGGCCGAAAGAGCGGGACTGGGGGCCAGGGCCCCGGCCGGGACGGCCACGATGCATTCCCCCCGGGCCACCAGGGTCTGGACCGGAACGCTCAGGGTCAGGGGCGCGAAGACCTCGTTCATGACGCTCTCCTCGGAAGGCCGCCCCAAAACAGCAATCTGCTTCGTCGCTGCGCTGCTGCGAAAAATTCAAACCCTCGCGTACGGGGAATACGCTTCGGTCTTGACAATTTTGCAGGAAGCAAAATTGGTCGATGCAGCGAAGCACATCGCCCGCAGGGGCGCTGGCCACAACGGCCAGCGAACAATTTTTCTTGCGCCTTGCATCTCACTATTTTTGAACGGCCCTCATTAAATGGCTCTTCAATTACCAGCCATTAGCCGCCCGACGGGAATCAGGCCAGAAGCACGGCGATGATGCCCGCCAGGAAGATTCCGTCGAAAGTTCCCGCCCCGCCGATGGACAGCATGGGCGCGTCCAGGGCCCGCATGGTCCCGGGGTTCATGAGGTGCAGGATGTCCGCGCCCACCAGGGTGCCCACGCTGCCCGCCACGTAGGCGGCCTGGGGCCCGAAGCCCTCGGGCGCGAAGACCAGCGCGGCCAGTGCCGCCACCAGGGGCGGCAGGAGCACGGGCACGCCTATGCCCCGGCCCGGGACGGGCCGCGCCAGGAAATAGCAGGCCGCGGCCGTGACGCCCACGGCCAGGAGCATGCCGGGCGCGAGCCCGGTCTGCGAGAGGAAGAACAGGGACAGCGCGCAGGGGATCAAGCAGCCGCCCACGTTCACGGCCACCACCTGGTCCACCAGCTCGGTCTCGGTTTCCATGCGGTAGGGGGACCCGCCGCCGAAGGTCATGAACCCGCCGCGCAACACCGGGCGCTGCACCAGGCGCGCGGTCCTGTGCACCGGGATGTTCGCCCCGCTGCCCATGAGGGTGGCCAAAAGGATGCCGAAGGCCTGCAAGGGCGTGAGCCCCAGCTTGCCGAAGGCCACGGTGACCAGCCCCACCTGCACGAACACGAAGGTGAGGATCAGAAACAGAAACAGGCCCAGGGCCGCCATGATCACGAAGGGAAAGCTCAGAAACGGTCTCATCGGCCATCCGTCCCGGCGCAACGGGGGTTTCGCTCCACGGGAAAATGCTATAATTTCTCGTGAGCTTCGAAAGTACTTCAAGCCACTGCCGAAGTAAAACCTAAGCACGTTTTGCGGAGTGTCCATGAAAGGCATCATCCTCGCGGGCGGTTCGGGCACCAGGCTGCACCCCCTGACCCTGGCGGTGAGCAAGCAGCTCCTGCCCGTGTACGACAAGCCCATGATCTACTATCCCCTGTCCGTGCTCATGCTGGCGGGCATCCGGGAAATCCTGCTCATCTCCACGCCCACGGACCTGCCGCGCTTCAAGGACCTGCTCGGCGACGGCTCGCATCTGGGCCTGTCCATCTCCTACAAGGAGCAGCCCCGACCCGAGGGCCTGGCCCAGGCCTTCATCCTGGGCGAAGAGTTCATCGGCTCCGACACCGTGAGCCTGGTGCTGGGGGACAACATCTTCTACGGCCAGGGCCTGTCCGTGACCCTGCAGGCTTGCTCGGCCTTGGAAAAGGGCGGAATCGTGTTCGGCTACAAGGTCCGCGACCCCCAGCGCTACGGCGTGGTGGAGTTCGACGATCTGAACAACGTCATCAGCATCGAGGAAAAGCCCGCCGCGCCCAAGAGCAAGTTCGCGGTCACGGGGCTGTATTTCTACGACAACGACGTGGTGGACATCGCCAAGGGCCTGAAGCCCTCGGCCCGGGGGGAGCTGGAGATCACCGACGTGAACAACGCCTATCTGCGGCGCGGGGACCTGAAGGTGGAATTCTTCGGCCGGGGCCTGGCTTGGCTGGACACCGGGACCCACGAGTCCCTGCTCCAGGCCGCCAACTTCGTGCAGGCCGTGCAGGACCGCCAGGGCGTGGTGGTGGCCTGCCTGGAGGAGATCGCCTGGCGCCGGGGCTACATCACCCTGGAGCAGATGGCGCGCCTGGCCGACTCCCAGCAGAAGACCGGCTACGGCCGCTACCTTCTGGATCTGGTGGCGGACCAGGCCTGAGCGGCCCAGAGGGCGCAAAAAAGCCAACGCGCCGGGTGCGGACCCGCGCGTTGGCTGTGATGTTTCCCTTGACTGCGCGCGCCTCAGAGGTCAGCGTGCGCTCTCTTCGGGCTAGTGGCCGCCGTGCTGCTTGATGCGGTACAGGGCCACGCCCACGATGACGGCCATGTAGATGAAGATCAGGCTCACACCCAGGTAGCCCTGGGGAGTGCTGTGGTAGGCATTGGTGATCAGTTCGCCGACTACGCTCATGACCGTTTCTCCTTGATTGACGTTACGATCGCCAAAATTGTCTGAAAAACCTAAAAAGTCAAGAGTCCCGCGCGGGGAAATACAACCATGAGCGAATTATTTCACAAAGGCCAGGAGTTGGATCTGGCCATCGAAAAAATGGCCTCCGGCGGCCGGGGCCTGGGCCGCGTGGACGGGGCGGTGGTCTTCGTGGACGGCGCCCTGCCCGGCCAGAGAGTGCGCGCGCGGGTGACCAAGGCGGCCAAGCGCTTCGCCGAGGCCGACTGCGTGGAGGTGCTGGAGCAGAGTCCGCACTGGACCGCGCCGTTCTGCCCGCATTTCGGAACCTGCGGAGGCTGCGCCTTCCAGGATCTGGACTATGCCCAGCAGCTGGCCTGGAAGACCGAACACGTGCGCGACCAGCTGGCGCGCATCGGCAAGGTGGCCGATCCCGTGGTGCGCCCCTGCGCGGCCTCGCCCGAGACGCGGGGCTTCCGCAACAAGATGGAGTTCGCCTTCGCGGGCGGGGGCGCGGACAGGCCCCTGGCCCTGGGCCTGCATCGTCGGGGCTCGGCGAGCATCGTCAGCGTGGAGCAGTGCGCGCTGATGCCCCTGGGGGGCAGCGCGGACGCGCCCGGCGAGGCCATGGCCATGCTGCGGGAGATCCGCGAATTCTGCCGGGGCACGGGCATTCCCGCCTGGGACCCGCGCACCAACCAGGGCCTGTGGCGCTTCGTGGTGCTGCGCCAGTCCCAGGGCGGCCAGCAGGCCCTGGCCCAGATCATCACCTCGCCTCGCGCCGACGGCGGGGCCGTGCGTTCCCTGGCCGAGGCCCTGCACCGGAGCTTCCCGCGCCTGGTCTCCGTGGCGCACTCCACGCGCAAGGACAGAACCGCCGTGGCCCAGGGCGAAAAAACCGTCTTCGCCACGGGCGGCGGGGGCATCACCGAGATCCTGGGCGGCCTCACCTACCGCATCTCCCCGGACGCCTTCTTCCAGACCAACACCGCGGCGGCCGAGCTGCTCTACGCTGCGGCCCGCGAGGCCTGCGAACTCACGGGCCAGGAGCACGTCCTGGACCTGTACTGCGGCTCCGGGGGGCTGGCCCTGGCCGTGGCCGCAGGCGCGAACACGGTCACCGGCGTGGAGAGCGTGAAGGCGGCGGTGGCCGACGCCAAGGCCAACGCCAAGGCCAACCGCATCGCCAACTGCCGCTTCAAGACGGCGGACGTGCTGGAATTTCTGAAGGACCCCAAGCTCGTGGCCGACGTGGTGCTCGTGGACCCGCCGCGCTCGGGCCTGCACCCCGGAGCCGCTGCCGAGCTGTTGCGCCTGGCCCCGAAACGCATCGTCTACGTGTCCTGCAATCCGGCCACCCTGGCCCGGGACGTGGAGCTCCTGGCCCCGGGCTACGCCCTGGCCGAGGCGCGCCCCTTCGACCTCTTCCCCCACAGCCCGCACATCGAATGCGTGGCTTTGCTGAAGGGCTTGAAATAAACTCCAAAGCCCTGTATCAGGGCTGTGAACATTCGCACAATCAGGGAGGAACACATGGACTTCTTCTTCTTTATTCTGGGTATCGTCGGCGTGGGGCTTTGCCTGTATTACGTCAAGCAGTCCTGGAAAAACGGCGTCTACTAGACCCTTCCGATCCCATCCGACAGCCAAGCGCCCCCTCGGCGACGGACTTCCGTCCGCCGCGAGGGGGCGCTTTTTCTTTGCCGATTGCGGATGATTTTCCTTGGTGATTTGATCGAAAGCGGACGGCTGACTGTGCGCCGCGATACGTGCGCGGCGCGGGGGAGACAGCTGGTTCAAACGCTTTCGCATTTGAACCAGCTGGCAAAGGGGCCGGGGGGAAGGAGGCTTTCCTTTTCCGCGGCCGTCCCGGCAGACCGTGGCCCCTTGGGCGAAAAGCCCGCTCCAGAGCGTGGTCGCCGGGACGACGAGCT
>NZ_JBTVWW010000042.1:0-11249 GCF_054819825.1 Desulfocurvus sp. DL1XJH-121 | reverse complement strand
GAGAGGCGCGCTCCCTTCGAAGGATTTCCCCCGCCGCGCGGCTGCGCCGCAGGGGCGGGACAAATCCAGGCGGTCGCACACCTCTCCCGCGCCTCGCGCCGGGCATTGCCACAGAGCCTTCCCGTCCGCGAACGCGACAGGGATAGAGAAGAAGTATCCTACCTGACGATGCGGCGGGGGATCATGCGGTAAAGTACTTCCCCCATGACGCGGCATCCCGTGTTTTCAGACCCCACCTGCTCCCCAAGCCCCGGCGCGCTGCCCGGCGCAGCGGCTGTGATGGAAATCAGCGAAGCGGAGCCGGGCTCGTGCGACGGGGCGGCACCACCCATGCTGCGACACGAGGGGAAGTACCACTGAGGGACCGAACCACTGCGATAGCCCAGCTCCCCATGCGGGTGCGGGGGGCGCAGCGACCTGGGTGGCAACCCCCGAAGCGAAGCCGCCCGCACCCGCATGGGGCGCGGCCGCGTCACCTCCCCCACTCATTCCCGACAAACCAACGCCCTACCCGCGAGGGAACGCGGCGGGAGGGGAGGGAGGGCACAATTGGTTTTTCGCCACGACTCTTAGCAGAAAAAGCCCTTCACCCCTCCAGCAACCCCACAAACCGCAAATCCCCCTGCAACGAATCGATTAGCTTCCTGTGCCCGGCGGGAAACGCGTACTCCCCCAACTCCTCTGGCCGCACCCACCGGTACTGCGTGGCCTCGGTGAGCGTGGGCTCGCCCAACCCCTCCTCCGCCGCGAGAAAATAACAATGCAACGTCACCCGATAGCGCGTGTACCCGTGGCGCAGGGTCCTGATGTGCCCGGCGGTGCGCACCTTGAACCCCGTCTCCTCGTCGTATTCCCGCACTACGGCCTGCTCCGGGGTCTCGTCCTGTTCCACGCACCCGCCCGGGAATTCCCACAACCCGCCCCAGACGTCGTCGTCGCGGCGGCGCTGGATGAAGACCCGGCCCTGGTGCACGAGCACGCCCGTGGCGATGGTCAGGGGGATGATGTCCTTCTTCTTGCCGGGCACCGGGCGGTGCTCCACGATGCCCAGGCGGCGGGCCTCGCAGTCTCCGGCCAGGGGGCAGGCCGCGCAGTCCGGGGCCTTGCGGCAGACCAGAGCGCCCAGCTCCATGAGGGCCTGGTTGTACTCCCGGGCCCGGCCGTGGGGCAGGACCTCGGCGGCCAACTCGTGCAGGCGGCGCTTGGTGGAGGCCTCGGCAACGGGCGCGTCCAGGTCGAAGACCCGGCAGAAGACCCGGGCCACGTTGGCGTCCACCAGGGGCTCGTCCTGGCCGTAGGCGATGGAGAGCACGGCCGCGGCCGTGTATTCGCCCACCCCCGGCAGGGCCAGGAGCGCCTCGCGCTCGTCGGGCACCCGGCCCCCGTGCTCGTCGACCATGATCCTGGCGGCGCGTTGCAGGTTGCGCGCGCGGCTGTAGTAGCCCAGGCCCTCCCAGAGCCGGAGCACCTCGTCCTCGCGGGCTTCTGCCACGGCCTCGGGGCTGGGCAGCTCGCGCATCCAGCGCAGGTAATAGTCCACGGCGCGGTCCATCTGGGTCTGCTGGAGCATGACCTCGGAGATCCAGACCCCGTAGGGGTCGTAGTCCGTGCGCCAGGGCAGGGGGCGGGCGTTTGCGGCGAACCAGTCCAGGAGAGGCGGGGCGAGATCTGTGCTGCGGGCGGTCATAGGGCTTCACGTGCGGCAAGAGGTGGAGACGAGGCCCGAGAATGGCACGCGCCCGTGCCGTTGGCAAGACGCGCGGCTACAGGGAAGGCAGGGGGAAGCTGGCCCGCTCGGGGGAGAAGAGCTCCATGGCCGGAGGCGTGTCGAACTCCTGCTCCACGGTCTGCAGCAGGAATTCGGCGAGGTTGTCGAGCTGTCCGGCGCGCTTCACCGGGGCGGTGACGCAGAACAACTCGCCCCAGTTGGTTGAGTAGACGATGGACACCTCGCGCACTGCGTTCTGCTCCCTGGGCTGGATCAGGTTGAGCACGAAAAAGGCCCGCACGATGCGCTCGGGGTTGAGCATCTCGGCGATGTCCGTGTTGAAGGTCGTCTTCGGCGGGAAGAAATCCAGGAGGCGGCCCAGGAGGTTCTGGATGTCCTTGGCCGTGACCGGGGAGATGGAATAGTCCCCGCGTACCTGCATGTTCTTGTGGTAGATGCCGTTGGCCACCAGCCAGGCCAGGGATTCGGCGAGGTCCGGGCCGCTGCGCAGGTTGGCCAGCTCCAGGCGTTCCTTGCCCGCCACTTCCTGCGCGCCCTGCACCTCCCAGTGGGAGGGCTGGCCCATCTTCTTGCCCGAGGCCGCGAAGTGCAGGATGCGGAAGGACGTGCCCCCGATGCTCAAGAACGGGATGTGCTCGATCTTGTGCTTGCGCTTGGAGAAGGTGGCGAAGATCTTGCGGCCCAGCTTGGTCAGGTCCTCGGGGGTGATGGCGATGGAGTCCTTGCGCTCGGCCTGCACGTCGCGCACGCGCATGTAGGTGCGCACGATGAACTTGTTCACCAGGGCGCCGATCTTGGCCAGTTTGTCGAAGGACCCGTCCAGGGCCGTGAGGGTGCCAGGAGGGAACATGCCCGGGTCCCCGGCCAGGGCGCGCAGCTCGGACTCCTCCGGGCGCAGGGCCGGGCCGCCCCGGGCCACGGCCTCGGCGATCTTGGTCTTGAGCAGGAAGGACAGGCGCACCAGGTTCAGGGAGTCCTTCTCCTTGGTGGCCTTGTGGTGCCCGCCCACCTCCAGGAACATCAGCACGTAGGGGTCCGTGGCCAGGAGTGAGGTGTGGCCCCGGGCCAGGTTGTCCTTGAGCTTGTCGCACAGGAGCATGGACCCGCCCTCGTCCCCTGCGGCGATGTATTTCTCCAGCAGCCCGAACTTCATGATGGACTTGAAGGGGCTCTTCAGGGCCTTGACGATCTGCCACAGGGACGCGCCGAAGAACTCCCCGGGCGGGATCTGTACCAGGTTGCCCAGGTCCACGAAGCGGTCCGCGGCCGGGCCCGCGGCCAGGTCCTCGCGGATGCGCGCGTATTCACCGTCGCTGGCCCCCACGGGCGTGGCCCACCACAGGGGCGCCTTGCCCGCTGCGCAGACCACGGAGCGGTAGAATTCCTCCTTGAGCAGCAAGGCCTGGGCCGAGCCCGAGCTCTCGGAGTCGCTGAACCCGAAATTGTTCTCGCGGATGCTCACCAGGTCCATGGTGAAGAAGTGCACTTCCAGGCCCAGGGTGGCGTCGGCCCAGTGTTCGATGCGCTCCAGCTTGTCCGTGAGCCCGTCCAGCAGGGTCTCGGGCATGTCCTCGGGGTCGTAGCAGACCCAGTAGTCCAGGTCCGACCCCGGCCCCTGGGCCACGGTGCCCACGCTGCCGATGGTGTACAGGGCCTGGATGTCGATGGCGTCGGGCACGGGCGGGGGCGGCGCGGCCTTGGGGAAGAACCGGCGCGCGTATTCCAGGGTCGTGTAGTCCACGGCGAAGCCCGCCATGCGCATGGGCAGGGGCAGGGGAATCATGCCCTCCACGTGCTGCTCGAAGACCTCGGAGTGCAGCAGGTAGGGCGCGAGGCGGAAGAATCCGCCCTTGTCCGGGCCCAGCTTGTCGCGGCACCAGTCGATGCGGCGCTGGTTGGCCCGCAGGAAGGCCAGGGTCTGGGCGCGCAGGTCCCGGGCCCGGAACCAGCGGCCCACGGTCTCGGCGGCCAGGGCCCTGGCCCCGTGGCCCAGCTCCGGGGTCACGGGGCCCCGCGCGGCGTATTCCTCGGTGCGCGCGGCCAGGCAGGCGTCCTCTCCGCGCATCAGGCCGGGGCTGTCCGTGAACAGCCCGCAAAAGGCCGTCTTGCTGAACGAGCTGGCCTCCACGCTGTGGCAGAGCAGGCGCGAGCGCGAGAAGGTGGCGCCCAGGCAATGGGAGAGCAGGAATTCGACGCCCTGGCCGTCGCAGTCGAGGACCTGCATGCCCGACATGTCGCAGGCCGTGAAGCGGCAGGTGCGCAGCCGGCAGCCGTGCAGGCCGCAGTTGCGGAGGTCGCATTGCTGGGCGTCGAACAGGGTCACGCGCGTGTCCGCCAGGACCGCGTCGCGCAGCACGCAATTCCGCATGGCCACGTCCAGGGCCGTGGTCTCGTGGAACCGCGCCCCGGTCAGGTCGCAGTCCACGAACACGCATTCGATGAACCGCGCGCCGCGGATCAGGGTCCCCCGGAAGGAGACCCCCACCAGGGTGCAGCGTTGGAACACGGCGTTGTCCAGGAAGGAATCGGAAAAGTCGATGCGCTGCAGGGTGCGGCTGTCATAGATGGGGCTCAGCTTGCGGCCGCTGTTCTCCGACGACTCGCCCCCGCCCATGTCGGCCACGGTGGAATCCCCGAACTGCACGCTGATGGCCTCGCCGCTGGAGCCGCCGCCGAACATGGAGAAGAATCCGCCTTCGCGGTCCTTTTTCTTCTTTTTCGACGCCTCGGGTTTTTTCTCTTGGCGCGGCTTGAACGCGGCTTGGGCCGCGTCCGCGTCGGCCCAGGCGGGCGGCGCGGCCTCGGGCAGCAGGGACAGGAGCTCCGCGGCGTCGGCCCCGCCCGATTCGGCCATGGCCGCCTCCAGGTGGGAGAGGGCGCCTTCGGGGTCCAGCTCGGCCAGGGCCGCGAACAGTTCCCCGGCCAGGTTCTTGTCCTTGCCCCCCAGGCAGGCGGTGAAGGCCGAGTGCTCCGCCCCGGAAAGCAGGGGCGCGCGGGCCAGCACGGCGCGGCGCAGGACGTCGTCCTTCTTGAACAGGGCCGCGCAGAGCCTGCCCTGATCCTTGGGCGAGCGGGCCATGAAGGTCGCCAGGGCTTCCAGGGCCACGGCCCTGTCCGGATGCGCCACGATCTTGGCCGCGGCCTTGGCCACGGCCGGGGACGGGCCCTGGCCGCAGCGGCGCAGGAGGCGCAGGCTCGCGGCCAGCACAGAAGCCTGCTTGGTGGCCAATAGCTGCAGCAGGCGCGCCTCCAGCCCCGGGCCGGCCAGGGGCAGATGCGCGTCGATCCTTGCCGTGAGGCCCTTGGGCGGGCGCTGCCCGGCCTGTATGTCCTTGACCGCCCGTGCGATCTCCGCGTCCAGCTCCTGGCCGTAGGGCCCGGCCATGAAGGCCTCGCCCAGGGCGTGGGCCACGGCCAAGCCCCGGCCCGCGCAGGCCGCGAGAAAGGCCCGCACCTCGTCGGCGGGCAGGGCTCCCAGTTCCTGCAGGGTTCCCAGGGCCTCGCTCCGCGCGCCTTCCAGGCGCGGCATGCGGCTTTGCAGCAGCAGGTTCACGGCCTCCAGGCGCAGCTCTCCGGGCACCCGGGGCAGGAGCGGTTCGGTCGCGGCATCGTCCTCGGGCAGACGGGCGATGACGCACAGGGCCGCGGCCAGGGGGCCCAGGCGCGGCAGCAGGGACAGGTAGAAATCCTTGATTCCTTCGTCCGGGGTGGTGGCGGCCCTGGCCGCCAGGAACAGCGCGGCCTCGCAGAGGCCCGCCTCGTCCGCCGCCTCGTCCGCCAGGTCCTGCACCAGGCGGTCGATCTCGGCGCGCAGGCGCTCGGGCGGCGGGTGGGCGGTGAGCCCCCGGAGCCGCTTCATGAGCCCGGGATGGCTGGTTTCCTCGCTTTTGGATTGCTGCATGGCGTCGTGTCGAATGGGTAGTGAAACGCGGCGTTTTGCCGCTTCTTACGCTATATGTTACGGGCAGACAAAGCACAAGGGAGGTCCGCCGATTTTCGCTCCCCGTCTCGCGGGCGGTCCTCGGCGCGGATCCGCGTTCGGAGTGCTGGTTCCCCTTGCCAGGGCCCCGGGGAAGCATTATATCCCCTATCGGCCGCGCGGGTTGGGGCGAGGGAAAGATTTCCCTTGCCAAGGCCGTGTGTACGCGGTATCTAACCCGCCTTTTCCGAGAATGTGGAGGAACGACCCATGAAGAAAGATATTCATCCCGAGAACCACACGGCGAAGATTCGCTGCGCCTGCGGGTTCGAGATTGAGGCCAAGTCCACCAAGGGCAACGATGTCCACGTGGAAATCTGCTCCAATTGCCATCCGTTTTTCACTGGCAAGCAGCGTTTCGTGGACACCGCCGGCCGCATCGACCGATTCCGCAAGAAGTACGCCAAGTTCGAGTCCACCAAGGGCCAGGGCGAGTAGCTGTTTTCGCGGGCCCGGCCCGCTGTTTTGCCGCCTCCGGCGGCGGATCCGGGTGGTCCGCCGCCGGGGGCGCTTTGCTGTTCTCTCGCGTCCGCATTTCCGGCGCGCACGGAGGCCTCATGAAGCCGATCTTTTTTGACCGCCGCAGCCTGCTCCGCGCCCTGGCGCTGGTCCTGGGCGCCGCTCCCACCGTGGGCGGCCAGGCGGTCATGGAAGGCGTCATGATGCGCAACAAGTCCCGCTTGGCCATCGCCGTGCGCAAGCCCGACGGCGCCATCGAGGTCAGCACCCGCCCCTGGTTTTCCCTGACCCGCCAGGCCTGGCTCAAGAAGCCCTTCATGCGCGGCTTCCCCGTGCTCCTGGAGACCCTGGTCAACGGCATCTCCTCCCTGAACTGGTCGGCGCAGACCGCCCTGGAGGACGAGGAGGACGGCGAGCTCGGCCCCTGGGCCATGGCGCTGACCGTGGGCTTCGCCCTGGTCATGGCCGTGGGCATGTTCGTGGTCCTGCCCCATCTGTTTTCCCTGGGCATGGAGCACTTCGGCCTGGGCGGGGACACCACGAGCCTGTCCTTCCACGTCTGGGACGGTTTTTTCAAACTGGCCGTGTTCCTGGGCTACATCTGGTCCATCTCCTTCATCCCGGACATCCGCCGCGTGTTCCAGTACCACGGCGCCGAGCATAAGGTGATCTGGGCCTATGAGAGCGGCCGGGAGCTGGTTCCGGGCTCGGCGCGCGGCTTCAGCCGCCTGCATCCGCGCTGCGGAACGGCGTTCCTGCTTTTCGTCCTGTCCCTGGCCATCGTGACCCACGCGGCCTTCGTGCCCGCGCTCCTGGCCGTGTACGCGCCCCAGGGCGCGGTGCTGCGCCAAGCCTACATCATCGTGGCCAAGATCCTTTTGATGATCCCCATCGCGGCCATGGCCTTCGAACTCATCAAGTTCACGGGCCCGCGCAGCGAACAGGGCCTGTGCCGGTACCTGTGCTGGCCCGGGCTGATGCTGCAGCGCATGACCACCTTCGAGCCCGACGACGGCCAGCTTGAGGTCGCCATCGCCGCCCTCAAGGGCGCGTTGGACAAGGATTAACACGCGAGGTCGCCCATGTTCGCCAAGCTGGAAAGCATAGAAAAGAAATTCGAGGACCTGGAGCGCGAGCTGGCCTCGCCCGACGTGTTCAACGACCAGGGCCACTACCGCAAGCTCACCAAGGCCCATTCCGACCTCGGCGAAGTGGTGGCCGTGTTCCGCGAGTACCGCACCCTGGAAAACGAGATGCGGGACAACGAGGAGATGCTCCAGGATTCCGATCCCGAGATCCGCGAGATGGCCAAGGCCGAGGTGGAAGCGGCCAGGACCCGCCTGCCCGAGCTGGAGGACCGCCTCAAGGTCCTGCTCCTGCCCAAGGACCCCCTGGACGAGAAGAACATCATCCTGGAGATCCGCGCCGGCACCGGCGGCGAGGAGGCGGCCCTGTTCGCCGCGGACCTGTTCCGCATGTACTCCCGCTACGCCGAGGAGCGCGGCTGGAAGATGGAGATCATGAGCTCGTCGGACACCGGTACCGGCGGATACAAGGAAATCATCGCCTCCATCTCCGGGGACCGGGTCTACAGCCATCTCAAGTTCGAGTCCGGCATCCACCGCGTGCAGCGCGTCCCGGCCACCGAATCCCAGGGCCGCATCCACACCTCCGCCGTGACCGTGGCCATCCTGCCCGAGGCCGAGGACGTGGAGGTGCATATCGCCGAAAACGAGCTGCGCATCGACGTGTTCCGCTCCTCCGGCCCCGGCGGCCAGAGCGTGAACACCACAGACTCGGCCATCCGCGTGACCCACCTGCCCACGGGCCTGGTGGTCACCTGCCAGGACGAGAAGTCCCAGCACAAGAACAAGGCCAAGGCCATCAAGGTGCTCAAGGCCCGCCTGTTCCAGATGGAGCAGGACAAGGCCCACCAGGAGCAGGCCGACGCCCGCCGCGCCCAGGTGGGCACGGGCGACCGCTCCGGCCGCATCCGCACCTACAACTTCCCCCAGGGCCGCGTCAGCGACCACCGCATCAACCTGACCCTCTACCGCCTGGAAGAGGTTCTGGCCGGCGACCTGGCCGAGCTCACCGACGCCCTGACCGCCCATTTCCAGGCGGAAGCATTGAAACTCCAAGCCGACGAAGCCTAGGCCAGGACGTCCAGTGACGCACGATGGCTGCGTTGCTGCGCAAAAAGCAGAATCTCGCGTATTGGGATACGCGTCGATCCTGCTTTTTCCTTGCGCCTTGCCCTCGCACGCCCCTGAACGCCCTGGCCCGTTGCCTCGGCTGGGGGGAGCGCGCACGGGTCGCTTCGCTCCGTGCGTGGGGGAGGGGGGCGCACTTTCGTGCGCTGGTGGCGTTTGATCGGTCTGTTTCGGAGTCCTTATGAACCGTGATGCTCTTACCCTGGGCGAACTGCTGGCCCAGTGCGACGACCTGCTGCGCGGGGCCGGGGTGGATTCGCCGCGGTTGTCCGCGCGGTTGCTGGCCGGGCATGTGCTGGGGCTGGACCAGGTGCGGCTGGTGGTGGACGCGGGGCGGGTGCTGGAGGACGGCGAGGTCGCGGCGGTGCGCGCGTTGGCCGAGCGGCGGGCGCGGGGCGAGTCCGTGGCCTATATTCTGGGGAACAAGGAATTCTACGGGCTGGACTTCCGGGTCACGCCCGACGTGCTGGTGCCCAGGCCCGAGACCGAGCATCTGGTGGAGCGGGCTCTGGAGCGGCTGGACGCCGGGTCGGCGGTGCGCTTCGCCGACCTGGGCACGGGCAGCGGCTGCTTGGCCGTGACCCTGGCCACGGTGTTTCCCCAGGGCCTGGGCCTGGCCCTGGACGTCAGCGCGGCCGCCCTGGCCGTGGCCCGGGGCAACGCCCTGCGCCACGGCGTGGCCGGACGGCTGTGCTTCGTGCGCGGGGACATGGGCGCGGCCTTTGCGCGGCCCGGGGCCCTGGACCTGGTGGTCTCCAACCCGCCCTATGTCTCCGAGGCCGAGTATGCGGAGCTGGGCTTCGAGGTGGCGGACTTCGAGCCGCGCGGGGCCCTGGTCCCGGCCATGCCCGACGGCGCTCCTTCCGACGGCCTTGAGTGCTACCGCGCCCTGGCGCCCGTGGCGGCCGACGCCCTGCGCCCGGGCGGGTTGCTGCTCCTGGAGATCGGCTGCACCCAGGGAACTGACGTATCTGAAGCGCTGCGCGCCACGGGGGCCTTTGGGGAACCCGAGGTCCTGCCCGACCTGGCCGGTCTGGACCGTGTCGTTTTGGCCCGGCGGGTGTGAATGTGGCGAAAAAGCACGGAAAGTTGCTTATTTGTTACAGCGTGGCTTTTGTGTCTTGAAAATATATCACGTAATTTCGGCTAGTTGCGCTCATAGAAACTCGGCATGTTTTTTGCTTAGTGGATGCCGGAGGATTTCAATGAACGTACAGACCACCATAGCCCAAGGCGTGCGCTGCTCCGGAGTGGGGCTGCACAGCGGCCGCAAGGTCGAGCTGGAGCTGCTTCCGGCGGACGCGGACGCGGGCATCGTCTTCTGCCTGCAGACCGAGCACGGGTCGAAGTTCCTCTCTCCCTCCCCCGACAACGTGGTGGGTACCGGTTTGGCGACGACCCTCGGCAACGGGGACGGCGCCGTGGCCACAGTGGAACATCTCCTGGCCGCCATCCGCGGGCTGGGCATAGACAATATTCTCGTCAGGACCAGCGGCGGCGAAGTGCCCATCATGGATGGCAGCGCCGCCTCCTTCGTGTATCTGCTGCGCTCCGCCGGGTTGCGCAAGCTCTCCAAGGCGCGCCGGACGCTGGCCGTGGTGCGGCCCTTCGAGCATGCCAACGGCGAGAAGCGCATCAAGGCCGAGCCCTACGACGGGTTCCGCGTGGACTATTCCATAGACTTCGACCATCCCCTCATCGGCCGCCAGACCATGGGCTTCGAGCTGACTCCGGACAGCTTCGCCGAGCAGCTGGCCAAGGCCCGGACCTTCGGGTTCCTGGGCGAGGTGGAGTTGATGCACAAGAACGGCCTGGCCCTGGGCGGCTCCCTGGACAACGCGGTGGTCCTGGACGACTACGGCGTGGTCAACGCCGAGGGCCTGCGCTTTGATGACGAGTTCGTGCGCCACAAGGTCCTGGACTTCATCGGCGACATGGCCGTTGCGCCCCTGCCCCTGAAGGGCCGCTTCGAGGTCTCCTGCTCGGGCCACGCCTTCAACAACGAATTCCTGCGCCTGCTCACCGAGGACGCCGCCGCCTGCCTGCGGGTGGAGGCCCCCTCCGGGTCCAAGGCGCGCGAGTCCGTCGCCCCCGCCGCGGCGGCCGCCCGCGAGGCCCTGGCGCCGGTCGTCGCCTAGGGCCCGTTCCAGTGATTCTCCGGGTCCGCCCCTGACGGGGCGGACCCTTTGTTTTCAACGTTCCCCGGGTTCGCGGCCCCGGCAGGCAAGGCGGGTTTTTTTGCTTGACTTGCATGGGCTGCGCGTATAGTAACCCGATTCCCGACGGCGCGAGTCGTCGGACGAGCTGGCTGGCGTAGCTCAATTGGCAGAGCAGCTGATTTGTAATCAGCCGGTTGCGGGTTCGAGTCCCATCGCCAGCTCCATTGAAATTATGCTTGTGGAGGGGTTCCCGAGTGGCCAAAGGGAACAGACTGTAAATCTGTCGGCAAACGCCTTCGGAGGTTCAAATCCTCCCCCCTCCACCATATTTCGCGATAGAGGCTGTAGGAGGCAGATGTCAGGTCTGTCGCTGGACTGCAGGTAATCGCGCGGGAATAGCTCAATTGGCTAGAGCATCAGCCTTCCAAGCTGAGGGTTGCGGGTTCGAGTCCCGTTTCCCGCTCCATTCCCCCGCCGTCCGGCATTCCTCCCAGTTTTTGGATACGGCCCACGTAGCTCAGTAGGTAGAGCGCATCCTTGGTAAGGATGAGGTCAGCAGTTCAATTCTGCTCGTGGGCTCCATATTTCGTGCCCGTAAACATCGAACCGTAAACCAAACTACGGGGGTAAGACAGTCATGGGTAAGGCAAAATTCGAGCGCACCAAGCCGCACGTAAACATCGGCACCGTTGGTCACATTGACCACGGCA
>NZ_JBTVWW010000041.1:0-11489 GCF_054819825.1 Desulfocurvus sp. DL1XJH-121 | reverse complement strand
GTGCTACCTTCTTCCTCGTGGTCATGACGTCCTCCTGGTCGAGGTTTCGGTGAAGTTTCGTAACTCCAGCCGTACCCTAACCAAGGGCGGCATGACCACGCTCATTTCATGGCCTACTGTCAGGTGATAACCATCTCAGCACAAATTAATAAGTGTAGCATAAAAATATTTTCACCGTGCTTTGCGATATATTCGGCGATCACATCCCCCCCCCCACACACACTCCTGCCGCATGTCTCAATCGAGTGAACGTGAAATGTGGCTGTAATCTTAGTGAAATACGCCATTCAATCATGGCAATCGGCTATGAAGTATATCAAAGATCGATATTGCCTGTCACCTGCGGAACGGGCGGGGTGACGGAAGATGCCCAAGGAAGGGGAAAGCCCGAAATCCGAGGGGTTGAGAGGGGCGCGATTGATGTCCCAGGTGCTTTCTGTGGCCGGGAGAGGGCGGAACAACGAAAAAGGGAGCCGGAAATTCCGGCTCCCTGAGCTTTCGTGGTGGGCCCGGCAGGATTCGAACCTGCGACCTACTGGTTCGTAGCCAGGCACTCTATCCGGCTGAGCTACGGGCCCACGCTGTCGAGAGGTCGGTTTTTATGCTTCTGAACCTGGTTCGTCAAGGGCTTTTTCGTTTGGATGGAAATTTTTGTTTTTTGCGGGCCGAGGCTTGCGGCAGGGCGGGGGCTGGCCTATGCCTTGGGCCCATGAGTTCCCATCCTTTGCTCGACGCGTTGCGTCTGCCCGAAGCCCCGGGCGCGTCCCTGGCCCAGAAGGAGGCCGCCGCCCTGGCGGCCATTGACCAGGCCTTTGCCGCCGCCGGGCCCGGCGGGCTGGCCGTGGCCTGGACCGGGGGCAAGGATTCGACCCTGGTCCTGGCCCTGGTGCGCGAGCGTCTGGCCGCCCTGGCCCCGTGGGAGCGGGTGCGCGCCGTGTCCGTGGACACGGGCTGCAAGTTTCCCGAGATCGTGGCCTTCCGCGACCGCCTGGCCCGGGAATGGGACCTGGACCTGACCATCGCCCGGCCCGGCGTGGACCTCGCGTCCTACCCCCTGGCCGTGGACAAGGTCTCCTGCTGCCGGGACCTGAAGATCCGGCCCCTGGCCCGGGCCCTCGACGAGATGGGCGTTGCCGTGCTGCTCACGGGCCTGCGCGCGGACGAGCACCCCTCCCGCGCCTCGCGGCCCCCGGCGGAGGCCGTGGACGAGCCGCCCCACGTGCGCGTGCATCCCATCCTGCGCTTCACGGAGATGGACGTCTGGGCCTACCACGCCGACCGCGACCTGCCCCATTGCGGGCTCTACGCCCAGGGCTACCGCTCCCTGGGCTGCGTGCCCTGCACGGCCAAGGTCGCGGGCCCCGGCCCCGAGCGCGCGGGCCGCGACGCGGACAAGGAAGCCAAGCTCGAAACCCTGCGCAGCCTGGGCTATTTCTAGGGTTTTCCGCCCGGTCCCTTTCCGGTTCCGCGCCCCGTTCCGGCCTTGGCTTGGCCCGGGAAATGGGCTATCTAGTCCCCTTCGTTATTAATGGACGAGCAACCCATGAGCAGCACCCGCATCCTTGATCCCTTCCGCCCGGCCCGACGCCGCTCCCGCACCATCCGCGTGGGCTCCGTTCCCGTGGGCGGGGACGCGCCCGTGGCGGTCCAGAGCATGACCAACACGGACACCCGCGACGCCGAGGCCACCCTGGCCCAGGTGCGCGCCCTGGCCGAGGCCGGGTGCGAGATCGTGCGCCTGGCAGTGCCCGACGAGGAGGCCGCCCGCGCCGTGGGCGCGATCCGCAAGGCCTCGCCCGTGCCGCTCATCGCGGATATCCACTTCGACCATCGCCTGGCGCTCATCTGCGTGGACCAGGGCGTGGACGGCCTGCGCATCAACCCCGGCAACATCGGGGGCGAGGACAAGGTGGACAAGGTGGTGGCCGCGGCCAAGGCCGCGCGCGTGCCCATCCGCATCGGCGTGAACTCCGGGTCCGTGGAGAAGGGGCTGTTGGCCAAGTTCGGGGGGCCCACGCCCGAGGCCATGGTTCAGAGCGCCCTGGGCCACGTGCGCCTCCTGGAGGAGCGCGGCTTTTTCGAGACCAAGATTTCCCTCAAGTCCTCGTCCGTGCCCGCCACCATCGCGGCCTATCGCCTCCTGGCCGAGCGCTGCGACTATCCGCTGCACATCGGTGTCACCGAGGCCGGGACCCCGGGCCGGGGCACGGTGAAGTCCTCGGTGGGCCTGGGGGTGCTGTTGTACGAGGGCCTGGGCGACACCCTGCGCGTGTCGCTGACCGGCGACCCCGTGGCCGAGATGGACGTGGCCTGGGAGATTCTCAGGTCCCTCAACCTGCGGGCGCGCGGGCCGGAGATCGTGTCCTGCCCCACCTGCGGGCGCACGGAGATCGACCTCGCGGGCCTGGCCCGGGCCGTGGAGGAGCGCCTGCGCCCGGTGACGGACGTGTTCACCGTGGCGGTCATGGGCTGCGTGGTCAACGGGCCCGGCGAGGCGCGCGAGGCGGACATCGGCATCGCCGGGGGCCGCGACTCGGGCATCATCTTCCGCAAGGGCGAGGTGGTGCGCAAGGTCCGGGGCGGGGCGAACCTCGTGCCCGAATTCATGAAGGAACTGGAACTGTTTCTGGACGAAAGAAGACAGGAGAAACCATAGATGCGTTACAGCAATCTCTACGTGCCCACGTTGAAGGAAGCCCCGGCCGACGCCGAGGTCGCCAGCCACAAGCTGCTGGTCCGCGCGGGCATGATCCGCAAGCTTACCTCGGGCATCTACGTGTACCTGCCCCTGGGGCTCAGGAGCCTGAACAAGGTCGCGGCCATCGTGCGCGAGGAGATGAACCGCGCCGGGGCCCAGGAGATTTCCATGCCCATGGTCCAGCCCGGCGACCTCTGGCGCGAAACCGGGCGCTGGGACTACTACGGCAAGGAACTGCTGCGCATCAAGGACCGCCACGATCGCGACTACTGCCTCGGACCCACCCACGAGGAGGTGGTCACGGACCTGGTGCGCGGCGAGGTGCGCTCCTACAAGCAGCTGCCGCTGAACCTCTACCAGATCCAGACCAAGTTCCGCGACGAGATCCGCCCGCGCTTCGGGCTGATGCGCGGCCGCGAGTTCGTGATGAAGGACGCCTATTCCTTCGACGCGGACGAGGCCGGGGCCGAGGCCAGCTACAAGGCCATGTACGACGCCTACACCCGCATCTTCGAGCGCCTGGGCCTGGCCTTCCGCGCCGTGCAGGCGGACTCCGGGGCCATCGGCGGCAGCTTCTCCCACGAGTTCATGGTCTTGGCCTCCACGGGCGAGGACACCATCGCCGTGTGCACGGCCTGCGACTACGCCGCCAACCTGGAGAAGGCCGAGGTGGCGGGCGAGGTCAAGGCCTGCATGGAGGAGGGGCCGCGCATTGAGGAGGTCTCCACCCCGGGCACGCACACCGTGGAGGAGGTGGCCGCGTTCCTGGACGTGAACGCCTCCCAGGTGGTCAAGACCCTGCTCTTCGACGCCGACGGCCAGTCCGTGGCCGCCCTGGTGCGCGGGGACCGGGAGCTCAACGAGATCAAATTGAAGAATTTCCTGGGCTGCGCCGAGCTGGAGATGGCCTCCCCCGAGCAGGTCCAGGCCTGGACGGGCGCGCCCGTGGGCTTCGCCGGTCCCGTGGGCCTGGACGTCACCCGCATCGTGGCCGACGCCGAACTGGCCGGGGCCACGGACTACGTGGCCGGGGCCAACAAGGGCGACACCCACGTGCGCCACCTCTGCCTGTCCCGCGACGTGGAGGCCAAGGTGGCCTTCGCGGACCTGCGCGTGGTCACGCCCGGCGACCCCTGCCCCGCATGCGGCGGGGAGCTGTCCTTCCCCCAGGGCATCGAGGTGGGCCACGTGTTCAAGCTGGGCACCAAGTATTCCGAGTCCATGAACGCCGTGTTCCTGGACGAGAACGGCAAGGAAAAGCCCATGATCATGGGTTGCTACGGCATCGGCGTGTCCCGCGTGGTGGCGGCCTGCATCGAGCAGAACCACGACGCGGACGGCATCGCCTTCCCCCCGCCCGTGGCCCCCTTCGAGGCCGTGGTCCTCTGCCTGGACCCCGGCAAGGAGGACATCCTGGGCAAGGCCGAGGAGATCTACGCCGCCCTGGGCGACATGGGCGCGGACGTGCTCCTGGACGACCGCGACGAGCGCCCGGGCGTGAAGTTCAAGGACGCCGACCTCGTGGGCTGCCCCATCCAGATCGTGGTGGGCGGCAAGGGCGTGGCGCGCGGCGTGGTGGAAGTCAAGGACCGCCGCACGGGCGAGAAGTCCGAGCTGCCCCTGGACGGCTTCGGCCGCGAGTTCGCCGCCTGGCGGCAGGGCGTCTGGTCCGGCTGGGGCCTGGGCGCCACCGACGACGTGGAAGCGAGCAGGTAGGGCCATGACTCCCGAAGGATTCCTGGCCCTGGCCGGGGCCACGCTGATATTCGCCCTGATCCCCGGGCCCGGCATCATGGCCGTGGTGGCCCAGGCCGTGGCCCGGGGCTTCGCCCCGGCCGTGCTCTGGACCGCCGGGCAGGTGCTCGGGGACATGGTCTATCTGCTGCTGGCGCTTCTGGGCCTGACCTGGCTGGCCGACGCCCTGGGCGAGGGCTTCGTGGTCCTGCGCTGGATCGGCGCCGCGTATCTGGTCTGGATGGGCCTGCGCGCCTGGACCGCCGCCCAGCCGGACCCGGCGGCTCCGCCCTCGGCGCGCGGGGCGTGGCGCTCCTTTGCGGGCGGCACGTGCGTGTCCCTGGGCAACCCCAAGGCCATGGCCTTCTACTGCGGATTCCTGCCCGCGTTCGTGGATTTGCCGTCCCTGTCCATGGGGGGTACCCTTGCCGTGGTCGCGGTCATCTGCCCCATCGTCTTCCTGGTGCCCGTGGGCTACGCCTTCCTCGCCGCGCGCGGCAGGAACGTGATCCGCTCCGCGCGGGTCTGGAAGTTCGCCAGCCGAGGCGCTGGCACCGCCATGATCGGGGCGGGCGTGGCCGTGGCCGTGGAGTGATCCCTTCCAATCCCAACCGGAGGACGCCGTGATGCATCGCCTGTTCCTGCCCGCCCTGTGCCTGTCCCTCTGCCTGCTCCTGTCCCCGGCCGTCTGCGCCGCCGGCGAGACGATGCAGGTCCCGGACGTGATTCTCAAGGGCGCGGAAGCGTATATGCAGCTGGGGCCCGAGCAGGGCTTCAAGACCTGGTTCGAGGGCAGCCCGCTGCGCGTGGGCGTGAACGAGAAGAGCCTGGCCGGCAAGGTCCAGGCCATGGTCAAGAACTACGGCAAGTGCCTGGGCTTCGGCATCATCCGGGTGCAGGACCTGACCCCGCGCAGCAGCGTGGTCTATTTCGAGATGGACTACCAGGGCGGCCCCCTGTTCATGTCCATGCTGGCCTACAACACCGGCACCCGCTGGATAGTCAGCGGCGACAAGCTGCAGATCGGCAGGGACCCGGCCATCGTGCTCCCGTAGCGCCCGCTTGACAGACCCATGGCGCACATCTTTGAAGTCGAGGAATTGACCCGGGCAGTGGGGGACGTGCTGCAAAGCCAGTTCCCCTTCGTCTGGGTGCGCGGCCAGGTGGGCGGGGTCTCCCGCCCGGCCAGCGGCCACGTGTACTTCACCCTGCGCGACGAGCGCGCGCAGCTCCCGGTGGTCTGGTTCAAGTCCGCGCGGCGCGGCGTGCCCGCCGGGGGCGTGAACCCGGCCACGGGCGAGGTCATGGAGCACGGTTTCACGCCCGACGTCACCGAGGGCGCCAACGTGCTGGTGGCCGGGCGCATCGCGGTGTACGCCGAGCGCGGAATCTACCAGCTGGTGGCCGAACTGGTGCAGGAGGAAGGGCTCGGCGAGCTGCACCTGCGCTTCGAGGCCCTCAAGGCCGACCTGGCCCGGCGCGGATATTTCGACCAGGACCGCAAGATGCGCCTGCCCGCGTCTCCCGCGCGCGTAGCCCTGGTGACCTCGCCCACGGGCGCGGCGGTGCGCGATTTCCTGCGCATCGCCGGGGAGCGCGGCACGGGCTGCGAGGTGCGCATCCATCCGGCCCTGGTGCAGGGCGAGGCCGCGCCAGCGCAGATCGCCGAGGCCCTGGACGCGGCCTGCGAGGACGGCTGGGCCGAGGTGGTGGTGCTGCTGCGCGGCGGCGGCTCCCTGGAGGACCTCTGGGCCTTCAACACCGAGCCCGTGGCCGAGGCCATCCACCGCGCCACCCTGCCCGTGCTCACGGGCGTGGGCCACGAGGTGGACACCACCATCGCGGACTACGTGGCCGACGCGCGCGCGGCCACGCCCAGCCACGCGGCCCAGATGCTCTGGCCCGCGCGCTCGGACCTGATGCAGGGACTGGACGCCCTGGAGACGCGCCTGGCGCGCACGGGCGGGGCCTTCCTGGACGCGGCCGGGCGCGAGGCCGCCCTGTGGACCCGGCAGTTGAACCTGCTGTCCCCGGTGCGGCGGGTGGAGAATTTTCTGGAGCGCTTGGCCACGGCCACGCGCGACCTGGGACGGGCCGGAGCGGCCCTGGTGGACCAGCGGGACGCGGCCCTGGCCGACGCCGGCCGGGAGCTGCACGCGGCCTTCGGGCCCCTGGCCCTGGACGAGCGCTCCCGGGCGCTGGAGGCGCTGCGGGGCCGCCTGGACCTGGGCGCTGGGGCCCTCTTGCGCGGACCGGACCGGGATCTGTCCCTGGCCGAGGCGCGCCTCGCGGGCCTGGACCCGCTGCTGCCCCTGGATAAGGGCTACGGCCTGGTCACCAGCCGCAGGAGCGGAAAGTTCCTGCGCAGCGTGGCCGAGGCCGCGCCCGGGGACGAACTGGACATCCGCGTGCGTGACGGGCGGGTCGCCGCCCGGGTCACGGGCACGCAAAAGGAAGGAAAATAGCATGACGAAGCGCCTGGCGGGCCGCGCGGCGGCCCTGGCCGCGCTGGTTCTGGTTTTCACCCTGGCCCTGGCCGCTCCGGCCCTGGCCGGGATGCGCCTGGAGGCACCCTCCGAGGCCCCGATCGGGACCGCGTTCTTCGTGCGCGTGGTCTCGGACGAGCCCATGGACTCCGTGCATATCACCTGGGGAAGCATGGCGCTGGACGCCGCGTCCCGGGTGGTGGACGGCGGGGGCTGGGAGGTCCTGGCCGCACTGGGCACGGGCCGCACCGCGCGTCTGGGCACCGGGCGCGTCAAGGTCGTGGTGCGCAGCGGGGGCGGCACGAAGACCCTGACCCAGGACGTGGCCATCAGGGACCGCAAGTTCGCGGAGGAGCACCTCAAGGTGGCCCCCAAGATGGTCCACCTCACCGAGGAGCAGCTGGCCCGCCACAAGCGGGAAAAGGCCCGCATGCTGGAAGTGCTGCGCCACGTGTCCCCGGAGCGCTACTGGAGCGAGTCCTTCACGCGGCCCGTGGCGGGCGGGGTTTCCAGCACCTACGGGCTGCGCCGGTTCTTCAACGGCGAGGCGCGCAGGCCCCACGCGGGCCTGGACCTGCGCGGCAAGGCCGGGACCCCGGTGAAGGCCGCGGCCCCGGGCGTGGTGGCCTTCGTGGACGACACCTATTTCGGCGGCAACACCGTGTTCGTGGACCACGGCCTGGGCGTGGTCAGCATGTACTGCCACCTCTCGGCCTTCGCGGTGAAGGAGGGCGAGTTCGTGTCCGCCGGGCAGAAGATCGGCGAGATCGGGGCCACGGGCCGCGTCACCGGCCCGCATCTGCATTTCGGGCTGGCCGTGCTGGGCCAGTACGTGGACCCGCTGCCGCTCATAACAGACCGTTGAAAAACAGCGATCTGCTGCGTCGCTACGCTGCTGCGGAAAATTCAAACCCTCGCGTACGGGGAGTACGCGTCGGTCTTGAATTTCCCTTGCGCCTTGCATCTCACTATTTTTGAACGGCCTGGGTAAAATGATTATTCCAACAATCTGATAAGCGGCGGAAGCAAGCAGGGGAAATGACCATGGCCAAGGCAAAGGATACGTTCGAATCGCGGCTTGCCAGGCTCAGGGAAATCGTGGACAAACTGGAGTCCCGCGACCTGCCCCTGGAGGACGGGGTGGCCCTGTTCAAGGAGGGCGTGGAGCTGGCCAAGGCCTGCCGCGTCCAGCTGGAAAAGGCCAGGAACGACGTGAAGATACTCATGAACGGATCGCTCGCGGACTTCGCGGCGGAGGAAGACGATGCCTGACGTCGACGTCAAGAAGACCCTGGCCAACTACGCCGCCGGGGTGGAGAAATATCTCGCTACGTGCTTCAAGGAGCGGGGCATCGTGGACGCCCTGCGCGAGTCCATGGACTACAGTCTCATGGCCGGGGGCAAGCGCCTGCGGCCGGTGCTGTGCATGGTCTGGGCGGAGATCGCGGGCCTGGATTCGGCCAAGGTGCTGCCCTTCGCCTCGGCCATCGAGTGCATCCACACCTACTCCCTGATCCACGACGACCTCCCGGCCATGGACGACGACGACCTGCGCCGGGGCAAGCCCTCCAACCACAAGGCCTTCGGCGAGGCCACGGCCATCCTGGCGGGCGACGCCCTGCTCACCGAGGCCTTCGGCCTGATGCTCAACGTCGCGGACATCCCCCCGGCGCGCGTGCTCCAGGCTGCGGCCGTGGTGGCCTACGGGGCCGGGGCCAACGGCATGGTGGGCGGCCAGCAGATGGACATGGACCTCACGGGCAAGACGGGCGTGGAGCTGCGCGAGCTGCAGCAGATGCATGCCCTGAAGACCGGGGCCCTGATCACGGCCTCCTGCCTGTCCGGGTGCATCCTGGGCGGCGGGGACGAGGCCGACATGCAGGCCGCCATGCAATGGGGCAAGCACGTGGGCATGGCCTTCCAGATCGCCGACGACATTCTGGACGTGGTGGGCGACGAGAAGGAGCTGGGCAAACCCGTGGGCAGCGACCAGGACCAGGGCAAGAACACGTACCCGTCGCTCCTGGGCCTGGACGAGAGCCGGAATCTGGCCGTGCAGTGCGCGGCCGAGGCCAACCTGTCCATCAAGGCCTACGCGGGCGCGCAGGCGGACTTTCTGCGCCACTTGGCGGCTTACATCGTACAGCGCACCAATTAGCCCGCCGGCCCCCAGGGGCGCGGGCAGCAAGACCGGGCCGCGCGGCGGCCCAACGGAAAGGGACTCATGAACAGCGACACCGAAAGCGGAATCCAGGACATCCTCTCGCGCATCGGGCGTCCACGCGACGTTCAGGACCTGTCCCCCGACGAACTGACCCAGCTCGCCGCCGAGATGCGCAAGGTCATCATCGACACCGTGGCGGCCAACGGCGGCCATCTGGCCCCCTCCCTGGGGGTGGTGGAGCTGACCCTGGCGCTCCTCAAGGTCTTCGACCCGGACCAGGACAAGATCGTCTGGGACGTGGGCCACCAGGCCTACGGGTACAAGCTGCTCACGGGCCGCAGGGACAGATTCGCCACCCTGCGCACCATGGACGGGGTCAGCGGGTTCCCCAAGATGAGCGAGAGCCCCTACGACCACTTCGGGGTCGGGCATTCGTCCACCTCCATCTCCGCTGCCGTGGGCATGGCCAAGGCCCGCGACCTGGCGGGCGGGGACAACAAGGTGGTGGCCGTCATCGGCGACGGGTCCATGACCGCCGGGCTGGCCTACGAGGGCCTGAACCAGGCCGGGGACCTGGGCAGCGACCTTGTGGTGGTCCTGAACGACAACGAGATGTCCATCTCGCGCAACGTGGGGGCCTTGTCCCAGTTCCTGTCGCGCAACCTGACCAAGAAGTGGATGGTGCGCTTCAAGAAGGACGTGGAGACCATCCTCAAGCACGTGCCCAAGATCGGCCCGGACCTGGCGGACTACGCGCGCAAGTCCGAGGAGGCCTTCAAGCATTTCTTCACCCCGGGCATGCTCTTCGAGGCCTTCCGCTTCAACTATCTCGGGCCTTTCGACGGCCACGACATCAACGAGCTGGCAGCCGCCTTCCGCCACGTGCGCGAGCTGGACGGGCCGCTCTTGGTGCACGTGCTGACCCAGAAGGGCAGGGGCTACGCCCCGGCCGAGACCAACCCCACGTATTTCCACGGGGTGGGCTGTTTCGAGCCCGAGACGGGCAAGGCCAAGAAGTTCGGCCCCTGCGCCCTGGCCTCGTACACCGACGTCTTCGGCCAGGCTCTGGTGGACCTAGCCGAGGCCGACGAGCACGTGGTGGCCATCACCGCCGCCATGCCCGAGGGCACGGGCCTGAACCGCTTCGCCGAGCGTTTTCCCGAGCGCTTCGTGGACGTGGGCATCTGCGAGCAGCACGCCGTGACCTTCGCGGCGGGCATGGCCACCCAGGGCTACAAGCCCGTGGTGGCCATCTATTCCACCTTCATGCAGCGCTCCTACGACCAAGTGGTGCACGACGTCTGCCTGCAGAACCTGCCCGTGACCCTTTGCCTGGACCGGGGCGGGCTGGTGGGCGAGGACGGCCCCACCCATCACGGGGCCTTCGACCTTTCGTTCCTCAGGCACATTCCCAACCTGGTGGTCATGGCCCCCAAGGACGAGGCCGAACTGCCCGCCATGCTGGCCACGGCCCTGTCCCTGGACGGGCCCTCGGCCATCCGCTATCCGCGCGGCGTGGGCGTGGGCGCGGCCCTGCCCGAGGCCCCCGTGGCCCTGCCCCTGGGGCGCGGCGAGCTGTTGCGCGACGGCTCGGACGCGGTGATCGTCGCCCTGGGCGGCCGGGTGCATCCCTGCGTGGAGGCGGCCGAGGATCTGGAGATCCAGCACGGCAAGTCCGTGGCCGTGTTCAACGCCCGGTTCGTGAAGCCCCTGCCCGAGGAGCAGCTCCTGGAGCTGGCCGCGCGTTTCAAGGTGCTGGTGACGGTGGAGGAGAACGCCCTGGCGGGCGGGTTCGGCTCGGCCGTGCTGGAGCTGTTGGCCGACCGGGGGGCGCTGGGCGGGGTCTCCGTGCTGCGCCTGGGCCTGCCCGACGCCTTTGTGGAGCACGGGGCCCAGAAGCTGCTCCGCGCCAAGCTGGGCCTGGACAAGGAGGGCATCGCCAAGGCGGTGCTCGGAAAGCTCGGGGGTTGAGGCCCCGCCAGGCCCTGCCATACGGACATCAAGCCGCCAGAGGCCGTGGGTTCGAGTCCCATCGGTTCCTCCAGAATTGAACAAGGATCTTAACCTGTCAGGTTAAGGTCCTTGTTCATTTTCAATGTCCTGAGGCCATAGAAGACATAAATCTGACACAGAAATATTTTCATAATATTTAAAAGGGTTGGAATCCCTTTTTAGCAGGGACTCAGACCACATTGGGTTATCCCATTGGAATCGCGAAAATAAAAGCTACATGTCAGGTCTTCGTGCTCGCTCTGCCCCTGTTGAGCGAAAAATGGGTCAGGATGTCACCCGAGTATTTTCCCTCCTAGAAAGTACCGTCAATGGTCTGCCTGTGCTGAGATGGTTATCACCTGACAGTAGGCCATGAAATGAGCGTGGTCATGCCGCCCTTGGTTGGGGTACGGCT
>NZ_JBTVWW010000040.1:0-11775 GCF_054819825.1 Desulfocurvus sp. DL1XJH-121 | reverse complement strand
ACGCCCACGAGTTGGGCCGCAGCACGGGCTGTTGTCCCGGCGACGAAGTGCTCCATCAGTCGTGAACGCTTGTGAATGCTGAGCCGACTCTTCCTCTCGTACATGGAGCCATCCTAACTGTAAGCTGAACTCTTAGCTAGGACAGCCCCTATTTTTTATGTCAATAGCATTTTCCTATGGCAATTAGGGCAGAGCCACATCGATATTGACGCGGTCTCTTTTATTGGGTATTGCATTTTCAGATATCGAAAAGGGCCGACCAGACAAATCCAAGCCGGTCAGCCCCTTCCCCGTGCAGATGCACGTCTTTCTAGCACTCTGACGCTATGCATTTCCACGGGGCATGTCAACCAACGCCACGCTTGGAGGCATGACCTGCAGGAGGTTGCCAGCATGCGCTGTTTTGCTGTGTGCACACGCAGACATGCTCGACGATTCGTGCTGCTCATCGCAGTCGTGATCGGTGATGCCTGCGTCGTGTTGCTCTACTTATCCTGAAGAAAGGCGGGCCGTTGTCTTGAGGCGGTCCGCCTTTCTTTGGTCCAGTGGCTACTGACACTCAATATTCACTTGCAACACGGAGGTCACATGCACTGCAATTTGTTGGAGGAGCACTGGATTCCCGTGATCCGCAAGGACGGATCAAGAGGAGCCATCGCTCCCTGGGAGATCACGGAAGGCGACCCGCTGCCCGTGGACCTCGCGCCGCCCAGGCCCGATTTCCGGGCGGCGTTGTTGGAATTCCTTGTGGGGCTCATGCAGACGGCCTTGGCCCCGGCCAAGGAAAAGGACTGGCGGAGGTTGCTGCAAAAACCGCCGAAGCCCGAGGAACTGCGCGAGGCCCTGGCCCTGCACGCGCCGTTCTTCAATCTCTTCGGCTCCAAGCCTCTGTTCATGCAGGACTTCGATTTGGAGCCTCCCGAGGACACCAAGGACGCCAACGAGGTGGCCGCTCTGCTCATCGATTCACCCGGCGGGCAGACCTTGCGCAACAACGGAGACTTCTTCGTCAAACGCGGCGCGGTCACGGCCCTGTGCCCGACATGCGCGGCCATGGCCCTGTTCACTCTGCAAGACTTCGCCCCGGCGGGCGGCAAGGGCAACCGCACCTCCCTGCGTGGTGGCGGGCCCCTGTCCACCCTGGTGGACGGGACGACCCTCTGGGACAAGCTCTGGCGCAACGTGGTGCCCCTGAGCGCCACTCACGCCCGGCTCGGCAGCGTCCCCCGGGACGCAGAGCTGGCTGGCGGGGTCTATCCCTGGGCCGCCCCCACGCGCAGGAGCGAAAAAGGCGAACAGACCCACCCCACGGACGTCCATCCGCTGCAAGCCTTCTGGGGCATGCCCCGGCGCATCCTGCTCCTGCCCGAAGAAAATCCGGACGGGGAGTCGGCTTGCTCCCTGTGCTCGGCCCGCACGCCGCGCCTGGTCCGGCGCTATCTGTCCCGGCCCTACGGAACCAACTACGGCGACACCTGGCGGCACCCTCTCACCCCCTACCGCGACCAGGGCCAGGACAAAACCACCTTGTCGGTCAAGGGCAGCGCCTCCATCTCCGGATACGGGCATTGGTTGGGCATCGTCTACGGCCAAGGCAGCGATGTCGGCATCCGCCGGGCCGCCTGCGTGGAGCATGCCTTGGAGGCGGACGAAGCCATGGATTCCCCCGCGCAGGTATGCGTGGCCGGATACGACATGGACAATATGAAACCCCTGCAATGGTGCGAATCCCGCTTTCCCTACCTCCGCGTCCAAGCCGACCTGCTGCCGGAATTCCGCACCCTCGTGGACATGCTGGTCTCGGCCACGGAAGCGGTGCGCAGAAACCTCGTGGGTCAGTTGAAGGAAGCCCTGGTCAACGAGGCGGGCCGCAACCAGGCCAAGACCGACAAGACCCTCTTCGAGAACGCGGGAGCGGCCCTCTGGGGCCGGACCGAGGCGGAGTTCTACCGTCTGGCCGGGGAGCTGGTCCACGCGCCAGACTTCCAGGCCTGCGAGCCTTTGCGCATGGAATGGGGACGCCTGCTGGTGCGCACCGCGCGCGACCTGTTCGAGGAGCAGACCCAGCGCGGGCGCGTGAAACCCGAACGCATGCAGCGCATCGTCGAGGCCGGGCGAAAGCTGGACAACTTCAACCGCAAGAAGATGCTGACCGACCTCGCACTGCCGCAAGACCAAGGAGCCAACTGATGCAACAACAATTCTACGATGCCCAGAACAAGGACGAATTCTGGGGGGCGCTGCGCTCGTGGTGGCATTCCCTGGAGCACGATCGGGGCCAGCGCGCGACCCTGCGCCGCGCCAAAATTCCGGGCGAGGTCTTCCTCAACAGCGCCTTTTGGCGCGGTCCGGTTGCCGCCCTCGAACGCAAGGGCTTTACGTTCTCCCTGCAGGATCTGGAGCGTCTGGCCCTGCCGCTTGGGCTGTTGGCCCACGCCAAGAGCCTTGCGGACCGTGACAGCCTGCCCCGGATGCTGGCCCAGAGCGGCAAGGGCGGCGAAGCGGTGCGCGATGTCCGTTTCCGCAAGCTCCTGGCCGTGGGCGACGAGGACCGCGACGGCCTGTACATGATGCTCATCCGTCTGACGAGGATGCTCGACGGCGACGTTCCCCTGCAAAGCCTGGTCAAGGGCACCTTCCGCTGGAACGACGACACCCGCCGCCAGTGGGCGCGTCAATACTACACCTCCACCAATCCCAAACAATCATAAGGAGATAAGCCATGAATAAATACATCCAGCTGCATATCCTGACCAGTTATCCCGCCTCCAACCTGAACCGCGACGATCTGGGCCGCCCCAAGACCGTGGTCATGGGCAACACCGAGCGCCTGCGCATCTCGTCCCAGAGCCTCAAGCGCGCCTGGCGCACCTCCGAGATCTTCCAGCAGGCCCTGGGCGACAAGGTCGGCACCCGCACCAAGGAACTGGGGGTCTGCGTGTTCAAGGCCCTGACCCTGGGCCTGCCCCTGGGCGATGTGCTGGCGGGCGTCGAGTCCCCCGGCGGGCTGAAGACCTTGAAGGACATGGCGGCCAAGGACATCGCCCGCGCCATCGCGGGCACCTTCGGCGCCATCAAGGCCGACTTCAAGCCCAAAAAGGACCAGGACAAAACGGAGGCCCTCAAGGCGCTGCACGAAGCCTTGCAGATCGAACAACTGGCCCACCTCACCCCCGTGGAACTGGACGGGGTGGCGCGGCTGACCGAGGCCTGCCGCGAGTCCGGCGCGGTTCCCGCCGCCGAGGACCTGGAACTCTTGCGCGCCGACAACATGGCGGCGGACGTGGCCCTGTTCGGGCGCATGCTGGCCGCCAGCAAGCGGCACAACGTGGAGGCCGCCGCCCAGGTGGCCCATGCCATGACCGTACACAAGGTCATGGTGGACGAAGACTTCTTCACCGCCGTGGACGACCTGAACCGCGACGACTCCGGCGCGGGGCACATGGGCGTGGCCGAGTTCGGGGCCGGGCTGTTCTACCTCTATGTCTGCATCGACCGGGAGCTGCTGCGCGAAACCCTCAGCGACGACGGGTTGGCGGCCAAGGCGCTCGCCGGCCTGTGCCGCGCGGCCTGCACCGTGAGCCCCACGGGCAAGCAGAACAGCTTCGCCTCGCGCGCCTGGGCCTCCTATTGCCTGGCGGAAAAGGGCGACATGCAGCCCCGCTCCCTGTCCGCCGCCTTCCTCCAGGGCCTGGACGGGTCCGGCGATCTGCTGGGCATGGCCATCAAGGAATTGGAGGACCAGCGCGCCAAGTTCGCCACGGTCTACGGCGACGACGGCGAGACCCAAATCCTCAACGCGCACAGCGGCCAGGGCAGCCTGGACGAGCTGTGCCGCTTCATCGCGGAGTAGGTCATGGCCGAACATCTTGTCTTCACCCTGTACGGACCGCTCCAGGCCTGGGGCTCGGTGGCCGTGGGGGAGATCCGGCCCTGCGCCGGGCACCCCACGCGATCCGGGGTGCTGGGCCTCTTGGCAGCGGCCCTGGGCATCCGGCGCGGCGAGGGCGAACGCCTGCAAGCCCTGTCCGACGCCTATGCCGTGGCCGTGCGCGTGGACGACCCCGGCGAACGGTTCAGAGACTACCACACCGTGCAAACCCCGCAGGAAAAGGCCAAGCGCGCGTTCCACTGCCGCCGCGACGAGTTGGGGACCAAGCTGGCCCCGGACGAAACACCGAACACCCTGCTCTCCAGGCGCGACTACCTCACGGACGCGCGCTTCACCGTGTGCCTGCGGCCCACGGCTTCCGGCGCGCCGCACTCGCTCCGGGAGTTGCATGACGCCCTGCTGCGGCCCAGGCTGACCCCCTATCTGGGGCGCAAGTCCTGCCCCACGGCCCTGCCTTTCTTGCCGCAGATCATCGACGCGGCGGACGCCCTGGCCGCCCTGGACGTCTACGCCCCGGACGTTTTGGCGCCCCTGGCCGCCGCGCTTCGCCCCGACAGGCGCAAGGCTCGTGGAAACGCGGGCGACGTGTTCTGCGACAAGGGCATGTGCGGGGCCGAGTCGTCCGAACAGCGCATGGTCCGTGACGTGCTGGACGACCACGCCCGGCGCGCCTTCGGCATCCGCCAGGAATGGCGCTATCCGGCTCCATCCGGCCAAGGAGGCGAATGATGTACATCAGCAAACTGGTCTTCGACCGCACGGCCCTGGCCCGCCGGGGCATGTATGAAGCGCATCAGGCTCTGTGGGACGTCTTCTCCGACAGCCCCGACCGCAAGCGGGATTTTCTCTACCGCCAGATGGACCAGGGCGCGTTTCTCGCGGTCTCGCGGCGCGAACCCGCCCCCGGCCCCGACCTGAGCCAACGCGATGTGCAACCCTACACGCCCGCCCTGCGCACCGGGGAGCGCGTGTTGTTCTCCCTGCGTGTGAATCCCGTGCGCAAGACCCGCGACGACAAGGGGCGGCAGGTTCGCCACGACGTGGTGCAGGACCTACGCAAACGGCTCATGGCCGACGGCACGCCGGAGCACAAGTTGCCCACCCGCCTGGAGCTGGCCGAACAGGCGGCAACGTCCTGGCTCGAAGCGCGGCAGGGAGCCCTGGGCCTGGCCCTGGAGGCGGGCTCGCTCATGGCCGAGGCCTATGAAAACAGGCGCTTCCGCAAGGCCCGGGGCGGGCCGGAGGTGGTGGTATCCTCCCTGGACCTGCGCGGGTTCGCACACGTGACCGACCCCGAGGCCCTGGGGCAGGCTTTGTTCGACGGCATAGGCCCGGCCAAGGCCTATGGCTGCGGCCTGCTGTTGGTGCGCAGAGGATGAGCATGTTGCCCAAACTCAAACCCCTGGCCATGAAGGAGCGGCTGTCGCTGCTCTTTCTTGGCCGGGGCCAATTGGACGTGCAGGACGGGGCCTTCGTGCTCGTGGACGGGGAGGGCGTGCGCACACACATCCCCGTGGGCGGTGTGGCCTGCCTGATGCTGGAGCCCGGCACCCGCCTTTCCCATGCAGCCGCCGTGCTGGCGGCGCGGGCGGGCACGCTGCTCATCTGGACCGGAGAGGCCGGGGTGCGGGTCTATTCCGCCGGGCAGCCCGGTGGGGCGCGCAGCGACAAGCTGCTCTACCAGGCGCGCCTGGCGCTGGATCCGGACGCCAGGCTGCGGGTGGTCCGGCGCATGTATGCCCTGCGCTTCGGGCAACAGCCTCCGGCAAAGCGCAGCGTGGACCAGTTGCGCGGCATCGAGGGGGCCAGGGTGCGCACCATGTATACCCAGATGGGCAAAGCCTTCGGGGTGAAGTGGTCGCGGCGAAACTACGACCCGACAAATTGGGGCGACGGCGATGTGGTCAACCGCTGCCTCAGCTCGGCCACGGCCTGTCTGTATGGCGTTTGCGAGGCCGCTATCCTGGCGGCGGGCTATGCGCCCGCCATCGGTTTTGTGCATACGGGCAAGCCGCGCTCATTCGTCTTCGATGTGGCGGACATCGTGAAGTTCGACACTGTGGTGCCCGAGGCCTTTCGCATCGCCGCCCGGAACCCGTCCGACCCCGAGGGCGAGACCAGGCGGGCCTGCCGGGACGCCTTCCGGAAAAAGAAGCTGCTCAGGGACGTCATCCCGCTCATCGAGGACGTGCTCTCGGCCGGAGGCCTGCCCATGCCCGAACCCGTGCCCGAGGCCATAGGGCCGGCCTTTGAAGACGAGGAGGGAATGGGTGATGCTGGTCATCGTCACTGAAAACGCGCCGCCCCGGTTGCGCGGGCGGCTTGCGGTCTGGCTCCTGGAAGTGCGGGCCGGGGTCTACATCGGCAACTACACTAGGCGGGTGCGGGAGATGCTCTGGGAGCAGGTAACCGCGGGGATAGGCGAAGGCAACGCCGTCATGGCTTGGCGCTCTCCCTCTGAAAGCGGTTTCGACTTCCGAACCTTGGGCCCCAACCGCCGTTTGCCCAGGGACATGGACGGAATCCTGCTCTGCTCTTTCCACCCGGATGAACAGGGCTCAATTGGCGAGGAATTCGGCAACACGGAAGGCAAAAATAATCGGTAGCTTTTTCATCGATTATTTTTGTTTATAAAATCAAATGATTCCAGGAAGAGTGTTCCCCGCATGCGCGGGGATGAACCGCTTAACATTCTTAGTCGGTTATGAGACCGGCCGTGTTCCCCGCATGCGCGGGGATGAACCGACCACCACATGGCACACCGGGGCGACCTTCGAGTGTTCCCCGCATGCGCGGGGATGAACCGCCCAGCACCCCCAGGCAGTCGCCCCGCATGATGTGTTCCCCGCATGCGCGGGGATGAACCGGCAAGGTCAACAAAGAGGACGTGCTGGCCTTCGTGTTCCCCGCATGCGCGGGGATGAACCGGATACTTTGCGTCGCCTTCCGGATCATGAACTGTGTTCCCCGCATGCGCGGGGATGAACCGAGGACATGAACGACGACACCGAGGACTTTTTCGTGTTCCCCGCATGCGCGGGGATGAACCGGAACGCCTGGATCATCGCTACTGGCGTGGCCGGTGTTCCCCGCATGCGCGGGGATGAACCGAGGAGGAGTGCATGGCAGTTGCGACCTATACAGTGTTCCCCGCATGCGCGGGGATGAACCGGCCGTATGGGGTGGGTAAGGCGGGCGTGACACGTGTTCCCCGCATGCGCGGGGATGAACCGAGCCGGGACGACGTGGCCGCCGAGATGAACTGGTGTTCCCCGCATGCGCGGGGATGAACCGACAAGCCCGCCGTGCCGAAGGTGCCGCGAGGGGTGTTCCCCGCATGCGCGGGGATGAACCGAGCAAGGCAAGTACGGAACCGACGCCGCCGCCGTGTTCCCCGCATGCGCGGGGATGAACCGGCCCTGGAGTATGCGGACAACAGCTCCGGCAGGTGTTCCCCGCATGCGCGGGGATGAACCGGTAGACGGGGCCAAGGAATGCAGCCTCACGGAGTGTTCCCCGCATGCGCGGGGATGAACCGGCTCCGGGCCGGGCGATGCGGTGGCACTCTGCGTGTTCCCCGCATGCGCGGGGATGAACCGCGCTGGCTCGTGCCGGCGGGCGTGGGCAAGGAGTGTTCCCCGCATGCGCGGGGATGAACCGGCCGTGGACACCAGCGAAAACCCGTCTGACGGGTGTTCCCCGCATGCGCGGGGATGAACCGGGGATGCAGCGGTTTTCCCGCCGCCTGGGCGAGTGTTCCCCGCATGCGCGGGGATGAACCGCCAGACGGGGTCATGGGGTGCTCCTGCGAGGCGTGTTCCCCGCATGCGCGGGGATGAGCCGGGGGTTTCGTTCGCTGTCTGCAGTCAAGGATGTCATAATGGTGAATTATACAAGCATATTATTGGCGCAGTTCGAATAAGATGAGCATCTTAAAAAATTTTCAATCATCGCGATTAATCACCCTATAGCAGGCTAGGTGGAACAAATTGGGAGCAAAAAAGGGGCTGGCTTTGGCCTTATTTCTGGCGATGTTCTACTTGCATACGAAGGACCGTAGCATCTTGCTCTGGTTAAGCGCCTGTCAGACTCATTTGCCCCTGTCCTTGCTGTGGCCTTTCGGGTTGTGCCGAGTTCACGGGACCGCATAGCGCCCATGCTGGAGGCCAGCCCGCGCCTGCGTACCTACCTCACCGGGCAGGCGGATGACACCAGCAGCCTGCGCATCAACCTGGCGCACATGACCATCTACCTCGGCTGGTCGGGCTCCGTGTCGCGCCTGGGCAACAAGCCCATCCGCTACCTCGTGCTGGACGAACTGGACAAGTACCAGAACCCCAAGAACGAGGCCTCCAGCGAATCCCTGGCCGAGAAGCGCACCATCACCTGGCGGCGCAAGCGCAAGATCTGGAAGATATCCACGCCCACGGTGGAGGGCGGGCCCATCTGGCGCGCGTTGACCGAGGAGGCGCAGGTCGTCTTCGACTACTGGGTACGCTGCCCGCACTGCGGCGTGTGGCAGCTCATGGAGTTCGACCGCATCAAGTGGCCGCAGGACGAGGCCCTGAAGCGCGACCCCGAGGCCGTGCAGGCCCGTCGGCTGGCCTGGTACGAGTGCGAAACCTGCGGTTCTTGCTGGGACGACAACGACCGCGACAAGGCCGTGCGCTTGGGCCAGTGGCGGGCGCGGGGCACGGGCCTGGAGCTCATGGCGCACCTGCGCGCACACCGCCCGGCCAAGGTTGGTTTTCACATTCCGGCCTGGCTCTTCTACTTCGTGTCCCTGTCCGAGGTGGCGGCGGCCTTTCTGCGCTGGAAGAAGACCGGCAACCGCGACGATCTGAAGAACTTCATGAACCAGTACAAGGCCGAGCCCTGGCGCGCCTACGAGGTGCAGCGCACCGAGGACGCCATCAAATCCCTGGCCGACGATCGACCGCGCGGCGTGGACTCCCAGAAGCGCTACTTCCGGTACGTGATCCGCGCCTTCGGCTGGGGCTCGGATGAGGAAAGCTGGCTTGTGCAGGCTGGCAGCGTGCCGACCTTTGCGGCCCTGGAACGGGTCCTGTTCGGCAACGTCTACCGCGACCGGGACGGCAACGAGCACCGCGTGCGCCTGGCCGTGCAGGACGCCATGGGCACACGCACCAAGGAGGTCTACGCCTTCTGCGCCCGGCACCGGGGGCGGCTGTTCCCGTACCAGGGCAAGCGAACCCAGGCCACGCCCGTGCGCTACGCCCCGCAGGAGTTCTATCCGGGCATCAAGAACAGGATCCCCGGCGGCCTGGTGCTCTGGAAGGTGGACACGACCTTCTTCAAGAACGACCTAGCCGCCAAGCTCCAGATAGCCCCGGACGATCCGGGGGCCTTCCACCTGCACGCGAGCGTCACCGACGAATACGCCCGCGAGATGACGGTGGAGTATTTCGACGACAAGAAGCTGTGTTGGCTCTGCCCCGAGGGCCGGGACAATCATTTTTGGGATTGCGAGGTCATGGCTCTGGTGGCGGCCTCCGAGTTGGACGTGCGCAACTGGAAGCGCCCGACCCCCAGGCCCCAGCTGGCCACTGCCGCCCCACGTGGCATCGCTCCCGTTCCGCAACCCCTTCCCGGCTCCGGAGCCCGCCCGGACTGGTTCAACCAAAGGAGATGACCATGGACACGAACAAGGGGCGCAAACTGAACTGCTCCAAGAGCTACTTCTACAACCTGATCAACGAGGGCAAGATTCCGGCCTTCCGCTGCGGGAAGGTTCGGGGCATATGGGTTTGGGAGGAAGATGTGCGGGGATATCTGGAGGTCGTTTCGTTTTGAATCCCGCGAATCCTTTCGGCGTCTCAAAAGCTGCGCCCGCTGGGGCCTTGCCAGTTGTCGTCAATTTTTGCGGGAGTATTGAGGTCAACTGTTTTTGGTACTCATTGGTTGCAGACAAAAGCCGTTGTCATCAATTTTCTCCGCTGTTTTGAAGGCAAGTGGACTTGACGTGCATAGTTTGAGGGCAAAGAGCGTAGCCATCAAAATAAGTCTGTTTTTGATCGTCAAAAAACATAAAATATTGACGTCTACAAATGTAGATGAGAAAATAAGAGAAAATTTAGCGCTAAAAGCTGCGGAGGAAAGCATGTCGGCGACGATTGCCGGTTTGAATGCGGATGATGCCGTTCAGTATCATTACGACAGGTTTCCGCCTGAACGCCTTGATTATTCCAAGGTTGTCGTTCCGTTGGGCAAGGCGACCGATGCCCTGGCGAGGTTCGACCAGATGCTCAAGAACATGCACAACAGCGAGATACTGCTGGCGCCGTTGCGCAACCAGGAGGCCGTGATTTCCTCCCGTATGGAAGGCACGGTGAGCACGATAGATGAAATCCTGCGGTATGAAGCCGATTATGATGTGGACGAGCAGGGCGCCTCGCAGGCCCGTTCCGAGGTGGTCGAGACGCTGCTGTACCAACGGGCCATGAAGTCGGCCCAAAAAGCCATGGAGGAGGGGCAAAAGATATCCCCGTGGCTCATCCGCGCCATCCACGAGAAGCTACTGTCCATCGGGCGCGGGGCGCAGAAGTCACCGGGTCGGTTCAAGAACGAGCAGAACTACCTGGCGGACAAGAGGACGCGGTCGGTCCTGTTCGTGCCCATAAGCCCGGAGAAGCTCCAGGACGGCCTCGATTCGTTGTTCGAGTACGTGGGCAGGAGCGAAGAACAGATTCTGATAAAGACGGCGATTTCCCATGTCGAATTCGAGGCCCTGCATCCCTTCAAGGACGGCAACGGCCGCATCGGAAGAATGCTCATCACGCTTATGCTGTGGGATGCGGGCGTCATCCCGGCCCCGCATTTTTATGTCAGCGGCTACTTGGAAGAGGAGAAGGATCTGTACGTCGACATGATGCGCAGAGTGTCAAAAGACGATGATTGGACAGGCTGGTGCTGCTTTTTCCTGGAGGCGCTTGAGCAGCAGGCCATACGGAATTTGAGGATCGCCGAGGACATTGGCCTGCTGTATGAAGAAATGCGCGGAACGTTCCGTGAGCTGCTTTCGAGCAAGTGGCATGTGAACGCACTTGATTATGTGTTTGCCAATCCCATCTTCAGGAACAACAAGTTTACGCAGCAGGGCGACATCCCCTCTTCATCGACTGCGGCGCGTTTCGTTCGAGTGCTTGCCGAGAAGGGGCTTCTGAAGGTCCTTGAGGAACCTTCTGGAAGGCGGGCCGGGTTGTATGCGTTTGAGCCCTTGTTGCAGCTTGTGAGGGTATAACTTTGATTTGCTTTTGAACGGTTGCTGTGCCGAGGATATGCAATCAAAAAAATGCGAGAGGTTGAGTTGTGAATAGAACAATATGTGTTGAAAAAATTGAAGAAATCTACAAGCAGGGTGAGGTGCTAGGATATCCGCGACCTGTTGGCAAGGAACGAATCTTGTTTTTAGCTGATAGAGAGGGATATTGGTTGCAGGCCAGTTTTGAACCAAAAGAATATGACTCTGCTGAGGATGTTGCTAACGTCTTGTTTGACATTGATAGCTGAGATAATGAAGATGCTGGCCATTGGGATAGCGTAGGATTGAATTTAAGTGCGATCATCTGATTTGATGCAATATGGAAGTGTTTAAAAAACATAGTAAAGATAATCGAATGCATAGATGATGGATGTTTGCTTTGTTGATATCATTTTGTTCTAGATAATAGCTTATTGGTATATATTGTTGCTTGAATGGCTGCGTTGATTTTTGAATCCACATTCGCCAGGATCAGCTATGTATTCATAGGAACTAAGTGTACAGAGATAGTATTCACCTGGCACTGCCTGTACAGAGATAGTATTCACCTGACACTGCCGCCCCTGGCGGGGTGATTTCTAGGCGGCCGCCTCGGCCGCCT